>NZ_JABXEP010000030.1:0-65584 GCF_013372605.1 Myxococcus sp. AM009 | reverse complement strand
GCGAGGGCGCGCTGCTGGCCCGACGCCACCAGGTGTACCAACGCGCCAAAGCCCGCCACCCCGAGCGTTGGAGCCGCGACACGCGCGACTGGACGCCCGCGGGCCCCGTCCGCCTCGGCCCCTCTCCGCACCTCACCCCGGCAGTGCAGGAGTTGAAGCGCATCGGTTGAATCCTTTCACGCGACATCTACCTTGACGCTCACCGCCCAGACCTCCTGCGGATTGAAGAGGTAGGCGGGAGGCCGATCCGGCGCATCGATGCCCAGCGACGGCGCGTTCCTCCAGTAGTTACGCGCTGGGTCCCACACCGAGAAGGAGCCATCAACCCGAGCATAGAGCACCATGCCCGGATTGGGAGGCCGCCCTCCCTTCAAGGTCCAGCTCTGCGATTGAAAATCGTATTCGCTCGAGTAACTGACGGGCTTTTTTCTGCCCTCGAACTGGAAGGCAATGCGGGGCTTGAGGCCGGCGCCACGGTGCGGTGCCGCGGGATGCCCCGCCCAGGTCCGGGTCAGCGCCCACCAGGCCACATCCAGGATGAAGGTCTTCCCCACCCCGTTGTCACCAGTGATGAGATTCATCCTTCGGGCGAAGTCGAAAACGAGTTCTGGGGCTGGCCCGACATGGTGAAGTTCCAGCCGCTCAAACATCGCTTCCTCCTATTGAACCCAGCATGCTCTTCGGGTGCTCTATAGGTCAGGTCGGAGGATGAACCAAGCCTACAGGCGTCCTCAACCACGGTATGGCGTGACCACCTCGCCGACATGACACTTGCTGTACCACCCGGCTCCGCGGCGCTGTTCACTCGGAGAGTATCCTCCTCCATGCAAGTGAGTACGAAGGGTGGGGACTCGACGGACACCTGCCCAAGCGCGTGCATCATCCGCACCGAGCGCATCTCTCTTCAGGCGAGACGTGAAATGAGCACCGCGACCGTGGTCCCCGCACCTTCGAGTCCTTCGCCCGGGAGCACGCCGCGCACTGGCGCTGAGGCAGCCACTTCAGTACGTGAGATGCACGGCCCTGCTGTCCACGTTGAGAACCTGGGGCCCCGCGGGCAGCGACACCAGCGGCGTGTCCCAGTGCGCGTGGCCACAAATCACCAACAGGTCGTCACGGGCAGGCAGGCCCTCCCGGATGGCCGCGCTTCCACGCATGCGCGTTCCAGGCACATCGGGGCCCTGGTGGAGCACCAGCAGCGCCGGGTCCTGCCGCAAGACATGACGAAGGCTCCGAAGAAACGCCTCTTCATCGCGACGGCCCGGCTTGTCTGGACGGCCGATGATGCCGCTCACGCCGCCCACTCGAAGCCCATCCACCTCCACCACATCTCCATCGAGCATCCGCTGCTCCGGGCGCTGGCGGAAGAACCGGGCCTGCTCACGCGCGGAGCCAAAGGTGTCGTGATTTCCCGCCACGCCCACCACCCAGCGGAACTGCTGTCCAAAGGCCTCCCATACGGACCGCACGTCCCCAGATGCCCCCCGTACCAGCGCGCTGTCGTCTGAGAACAGGTCCCCCGCCAGCACCACGCCCGTGTGCTCGAGCGGGGGCAACATGCCCTCCGCGCTCAAGGACGCGAGCCCATCCGCCAGGACTTCTCCCAGGAGGGCCACCGCGCCTCCCAGCAGCGCGCGAGGCGCCACTCCCTGCAGGTCCGACGTCACCACCAGGGCATCCAGCCCCGCAGGCAATGCATCGACCTTCCCCTGCAGGAGGGGCAGGTTCTGGATTTCGGCTCCACCTCCGGGGGCCGCGGAGAGGTAGGTCCACAGAGCCAACGGTTCCGCTTCGAGCTTCAGGATTCGCATGGCGCCCAGGGTCGCCCCGCGCAGCGTCATCCTGACAGCCACGGCTCGCCCCGGCTGGGGCCACGACCTCTGGCCCCAGCGAATCGGGTGCCGCGGCCGGCTCAGCTCCCGTGCAGCCACTCCCGCAGCTTGGTGGTGGTCAGCTCGATGGCGCCCCGCGCCGCCGGCGTCTGCGCCAGCGCGTTGAGCATGACGAAGTCATGGTGTGTCCCCAGGAAGCGGACCTGGGTGACGTTGACGCCCGCCTCGGAGAGCTTCGCCGCGTAGGCCTCGCCCTCGTCACGCAGCACGTCGTTCTCGTCGGTGATGACCAGCGCGGGAGGCAGCCCCTTGAGCTGGTCCAACGACGCCCGCAGCGGGGACACGTGCGGGTCCACGCGCTTGCCGGCCTCCGGCAGGTAGGCATCCCAGAACCACTTCATCGCCTTGCGCGTCAGCCACGGCCCCTCCGCGAACTCCTGGTAGGAGCCGCTGTCGAAGTTGGCGTCGGTGACGGGATAGAAGAGCACCTGGAAGCGGATGGACGGCCCCCCGCGCTCCTTCGCGAGCATGCCGACGACAGTCGCCATGTTCCCCCCGACGCTGTCCCCCACCAGCGCCATGCGGCGGGCATCCACGTTGAACTCGTCCGGGTGCTCCGCCACGTACTTCGTCGCGGCGTAGGCCTCTTCGATGGCCACGGGGAACTTGTTCTCCGGCGAGCGGCCATAGTCCACGAACACCGCGGCGACGTTCGCCCCCTTGACCAGCTCCCGCACCAGCCGCTCGTGCGTCCTGGAGTCGCCCATCACCCAGCCCGCGCCGTGGACGAACATCAGCACTGGCAGGCGCTCCTTGCTCCCCTTCGGCCGGAAGAGCAGCGTCCGGACGGAGCCCCTGGGCCCCACGGGCAGCTTGCGCTCCTCCACGTCCGCGTCCGGCATGGACACCGGAATCGACTGCGCCTTGAGGAGGACTTCCCGAGCCTGCTCTGGCGTCAGGGTGTACAGCGGTGGGCTGTTCGAGGCCGCTAGGTCCGAGACGAACTTCTGTGTGGAAGGGTCCAGGTTCATGCGCGCTGCTCCTTGGTGCGGCGCCCGAGGACGGACGCCGCCGGAAAGGTGCCAACCCAGGCGCGGGCGTCAGCAACCGTGCGGGCAAGGACCCAGCGCGACGCCAGCGGGCACGGCAGGCCTTGTCCGGGCTAGACTCCGCGTTGGTATTCACAGAGGAGCGATGGATGAACCGCTTCGCGCTGCGCGACCTCACCGACCGCCTGGACGCCCAGACCCAACACGAGGACATCGTCCGCATCCTCGCCACCCAAGAGTTCCCCTGGGACGTCGAACAGGCGCTCAGCTTCGCGCTGTTCCGCACCTACGCGGTGCCCAGCATCGGCGTCCTCCTGCATGACACGGGCGAGTTCACCCAGCGCACCCAGAAGCGCTACGACGACACCGTGCTCATCCTGGACACCCTCCTGGAGCACGGCATGTCCAGTCAGGAAGGCCGGAGCGCCTTCCGGCGCATGAACCAGATGCACGGCGCCTATGACATCTCCAACGATGACATGCGCTACGTGCTCTCCACCTTCGTGGTGATGCCCGTGCGCTGGATCGCGGACTTCGGCTGGCGGCCGCTCACGCCGCATGAAGTGACGGCGTGGACGAACTACTACCGCGCCGTCGGCCGCCACATGGGCATCCAGGACATCCCGGAGACCTACGAGGCCTTCAGCTCGCTCATGGACGGCTACGAAGCCGCGCACTTCGCCTTCGACGCGCGCAGCAAGGCCGTCGCGGACGCCACCCTGGAGCTGCTCACCACCTTCCCGCCGTCGAACCTTGCCCCCAAGCGGCTGGTCACCCTGTTCGCGCGCACGCTGATGGAGGGCGCCCTGCTGGACGCCTTCAAATACCCCCACCCGTCCAGCATCAGCCGCAAGGTGTTCCGCCTGGCCCTCAAGGCACGCGGCAGGTTCGTGCGCTACGCGCTGTCTCCCAAGAAGGCGCCCGCCTACGCCCGGACGCGCGCCAACATCCGCAGCTACCCGCAAGGCTTCGCCGTCGAAGCCCTGGGCACCTTCCCCAAGACGTGCCCCATGAAGTCCAGGCCCTCACCCGAGCCTCGGTGAACGCGCGCCCCCTGCGCGAACCGCGAACCAGCGCCTTTGTGGGAGAAAAAGCGCAGACAGGAAACCTTCGCCCACATACCCCGACAATCATTTCAAGAATCACAGCGCGGGGCCGCGAAGGCCCACGGGGGAAACGCCATGTTCAAGGTCAAGCAGAACCACACGTTCCAGAATCCGATGCGGCAGCAGATTGACGCGACCACGCAGGGCAAGCAGAGCGACTACGCCCACGCGGTCGGCGGCGTGAACCAGGTGCTGGACCGGGGCAACATCGGCATCTCCGCACGCTCCCAGGCGAGCGTCCTGGACAACGTGAAGAAGGTGGAGACGGGGGCGCGCAGCGAGGTCAACGCCCACCAGCGCGAGGCCTTGAACTTCGGCCGGGACGCCTTCGACAGCGCCAAGAAGGGCAACTACAAGCAGGCCAGCGTGGAGGCCTTCGGCTCCGGCGTCAACGCGCTCGCCTCGGCGTTCAAGTCCACCTACTCGGAGACGCCCAACGAGAAGCAGGGCATCGGTCCCTGGTAGTGCGCACCGTGAGGCCCCCACACCTCGTGCTCGGGACTGGGGGCTTCACGCCCAGGTGAGGCATGCCGCGTCGGCCGGTGGAACGTGTTGGCCTGGTTGTCTTTCGCGGACGCACGTAGTGCGTGCTTCCAGTGGACGACGTGGCTGAGGCAGCATCCCTGGCCCCTACACCTGGAAGGAGCCGTGCCATGAATGCCTACCGCATCGTCGCCTCGCTGACCGCCTGTCTCTCCTTGTCGCTCATCGCCTGCGGTGGCGCGGAGGTCCCCATGGACATGCCCGAGGGTGAGGCCCCCGTCAGCGTCGAGCAGGGCCTTGGCTACCCGCCGCACTGCCCGAACGGAGACCTCATCTACTGGCTCGAGAACGTGCAGGCCTGTACGGCGAAGTGCGGAAACACGCGTCAGAGCGGCCAACCCGCGACCCAGTACGCGGCGTGTCAGTCCAATGTCGCGGGCACGCGCACGCTCATCAACGTGCGCTACTGCATCCCCGGCTGCGACCTGCTGTGAGGAGACGCCCAGCCGGGGTACAGCGTGCGCGCTAATGCACGCGGCGGCCAAGCCGCTCCGCGAAGAAGTCGAACATGCGCACCTCCGTGAGCGTGCGCCCCAACGGCTGGCAGTGGAAGTTCGCGCCGTCCTGGCGGGTGAAGCGGGCCAAGGCCTTCTCACCCGCCAGCGCCTGATAGAGGGCCTGGGATTGTCCGGGCCAGCACTGCTCATCCTCCGGTTCAGTGATGAGCAAGGGCGTGGTGATGCGGCCCACGACGTCGCGCAGGTGATGGCGCCCCACCTCCGTGAAGGTGTCAAAGGGCGTCCGCGTGCCATACGGCCTGCTGCGAAAGGCCTCCCAGCACCCTCCCCGAGCGCCAGTCGCGCCTCGAAGTCGAAGTCCGGGTCCCCGAAGAAGCACGCGGGAATGCCCGGCTCGGGGTGGGTGCTGGTCGTGGGTGCCTCGCCCATGGCGTCCTCCTCCTGCGTCCCCCAGCGGCAACGTCCTACCGGCGCGCCCGGATTCAAACAGCCGGCCCGGCGGCCCGAAGCCCGGCCCGAGGGACCGCCCCGGACAGAAGAAACACCCAGGCTTTGACGGTGCGGACGTAAGCACCTATGATGCGAGACTGATTCGCAGAATCAAAATCACCCTTTCCAGTGACCACCGTGAGTCCATCCAACAGGCGTTCCTTCCCGCTCTTCGCCCTGCTTTCCGTCGTCGTCGTGCTGGCCGTCCTGTGGGTGGGCGTGAGGTTCCAGCGCCCGGACGCCGCCGCGTCCCCCCCCGCCGCCCAGGCCGCGGCGCCGGAGGGCCGCACGGTGACGCACGGACAAGGCACCACCGTCGTCCCGCTGAAGCCGCGGCGGGTGGTGGTGTTCGACCTGGTGGCGCTGGACATCCTCCAGGCCCTGGAGGTGGACGTCCACGGCGTGGCGGGTGACATGTTCCCCCGGCACCTGGCGCAGTTCCGTGACGCGAAGTACCCGCGCATGGGCACCCTGTTCGAGCCCGACTACGAGGCGCTCCAGGCCGCGAAGCCGGACCTCATCATCACCGGGGGCCGCTCCAGCGCGAAGTACGCGAACCTGTCCCGCATCGCGCCCACCATCGACGTGCCGATGAGCGGCAAGGACTACGTCGCCTCGGTGATTGCCAACACGGAGCTGCTGGCCAGCGTCTTCGGCAAGGAGGAGCAGGCGCGCGGCCTGATTGAGGCGCTGCGCAAGTCTGTGGCGGAGCTCCAGCAGGTGACGGCGGCGCGCGGCAAGGGCCTGGTCGTGCTCGTCACCGGCGGGCGCATGAGCGCCTACGGTCCGGGCTCGCGCTTTGGCGTCATCCATGGTGACTTCGGCGTGCCCGAGGCCGCCGAGGGCCTGCGCACCTCGCTGCACGGCGAGTCCATCAGCGCGGAGTTCATCCGGGAGAGGAATCCCGACTGGCTGTTCGTCATCGACCGGGACGCCGCCACCGGTCGGAAGGAAGGCAATGCCCGGCAGGTGCTGGACAACGAGTTGGTGCGGCAGACGACGGCCTGGCAGAAGAACCAGGTCGTCTACCTGGACCCCGGCATCACCTACCTGGCTGGCGGCGGCATCCAGTCCGTCAAGCAGCTGCGCGACCAGGTCGCGTACGCCTACGCGCAGGCCCAGTAGTCCGCCGCCGTGAAGCGCGCGTTCGCCGCGGCCGCCGTCCTCGTCACGTTGGCGGTGGTCAGCCTCCTGATTGGCGCCAGTGACGTGTCCTGGCGCGCCCTCTTCGCGCCCGAGCCGGATGAGCGCGCCCTCCAGGTGCTGGTCATCAGCCGGCTGCCGCGCCTGTTCGCCGTCATGCTGGCGGGCACGTCCCTGGGCGTCGCGGGCCTCATCATGCAGATGATTGCCCGCAACCGCTTCGTGGAGCCCACGACGGCGGGCACCGCGGAGTCCGCCAGCCTGGGCCTGCTGACCGCCACCCTGCTGGCGCCCGGCCTCCCCGTGCTGGGGAAGATGCTGGTGGCCACCGGCTTCGCCCTGGCGGGGACGGCGCTGTTCCTGCTGGTGCTGCGACGCCTCCCCCTGCGCTCGGCGCTCATCGTCCCGGTGGTGGGCCTGATTCTGGGCGGCATCATCGATTCGGCGACGACCTTCTTCGCCTACCGGTACGACCTGCTGCAGACGGTCAACGCGTGGACCACGGGTGACTTCTCCACCGTGCTTCGCGGCCGCTACGAGCTGCTGTGGGTGACGCTGGGCCTCACCTGCGCCGCCTACACCGCCGCGGACCGCTTCACCGTGGCCGGCATGGGCGAGACGTTCACCACCAACCTGGGGCTGAACTACCCGCGCATCGTCGCGCTGGGGCTCATCATCGTCTCCCTGGTGACCGCGATGGTGGTCGTCACCGTGGGCATGATTCCGTTCCTGGGCCTGATTGTCCCCAACCTGGTCAGCATGGTCATGGGCGACAACGCGCGCAGGTCCATTCCCTGGGTCGCGGTGAGCGGCGCGGGCTTCGTGCTGCTCTGTGACATCGTGGGCCGCGTGGTGCGCCACCCGTATGAGATTCCCGGAGGCACCATCGCCGGCGTCATCGGCAGCGTGCTCTTCCTGTACCTCCTGCTGAAGCGAGGCGCCCGTGTCGGCTAGCGCCTCGTCCGTCAGCCCCCTGCGGCCCCTGCTCGTGCTGGGCGGCGTGGCCGTGGCCTTCATGGCCCTGTTCATGCTCGTCGACGTGAGCGGCCCGTGGGACTTCGTGCTGCCCTTCCGCGGGAAGAAGGTCGCCACCGCGCTGCTGGTGGGCTACGCCGTCGCCGTCTCCACGGTGCTCTTCCAGACGGTGACGGGCAACCGCGTGCTGACGCCCGCCATCATGGGGTTCGACTACCTGTACGTGCTCATCCAGACGTGCCTGGTGTTCTTCCTGGGCTCCACCACCGTGGCGGGGCTGGACCCCCGGCTCCTCTTTGGCGCGGAGGTCATCATCATGGTGGCCTTCTCCGCCATGCTGCACGGCTGGCTCTTCGGCGTGGCGCGGGGCAACGTCCACCTGCTGCTGCTCACCGGCGTGGTGATGGGCGTGCTGTTCCGGAGCCTGTCGTCGTTCGTCCAGCGCGTCATCGAACCCAACGAGTTCATCTTCCTGCAGGACCGCTTCTTCGCCAGCTTCAACGACCCGGAGCACGAGCTGCTGCTGCTCTCCGCGGCGCTGACGCTGGGGGTCTCCGTGCTGGGCCTGCGGCTGCTGCGCGCCTGTGACGTCCTGGTGCTGGGCCGGGAGGCCGCCATCAACCTGGGCGTGGACTACCCGCGGACGGTGTCCTGGGTGCTGGCGTTGGTGGCCATCCTGGTCGCCGTGTCCACGGCCCTGGTGGGGCCGGTGACGTTCCTGGGGCTGCTGGTGGCCAACCTCGCCTACGCGGTGATGCGGACGTACAAGCACGCGTTCGTCATCCCCGCCGCCGCGCTCATCGCCGCCATCGCCCTGGTCGCCGGGCAGTTCATCCTGGAGCGCGTCTTCCGCCTGGACACCAACCCCCGGGTCATCATCGAGTTCGTCGGCGGGGCGGTGTTCATCGCGATGCTCATGAGAAAGGCCACGAGATGATCGAGGCGAAGAACGTCAGCAAGCGCTACGGCGAAGCGCTGGTGGTGGATGGCGTCACCCTGCGCCTGCCCGTGGGCGGCATCACCTCCATCATCGGTCCCAACGGCGCGGGCAAGTCCACCCTGCTGTCCATGATGAGCCGGGTGATGCCCATGTCGTCGGGCAACGTGCTGGTGGACGGGCTGGACGTCACCACCACGCCCGGAGACACGCTCGCGAAGCGGCTGGCCATCCTCCGGCAGGACAACCACCTCACCGCCCGCCTGACGGTCCGCGAGCTGGTGACCTTCGGCCGCTACCCGCACACCAAGGGCCGCCCCACCGCGCAGGACCGCGAACACGTGGAGCGGGCCATTGAACACATGGGGCTGAGCGCGCTCGCCGACCGCTTCCTGGATGAGATGTCCGGCGGCCAGCGTCAGCGCGCCTTCGTGGCCATGGTGCTCTGCCAGGACACGGACCACGTGCTGCTGGACGAGCCGCTCAACGGCCTGGACCTGAAGCACGCGGTGTCCATGATGAAGCGGCTCCGGCACGCCGCGGACACGCTGGGCAAGAGCTTCGTGCTGGTGCTGCACGACATCAACTTCGCCTCCTGCTACTCCGACCACATCGTCGCCATGCGCGACGGCAAGGTCGCGTTCCAGGGCCGCCCGGAGGACATCATGCGCTCCGACGTCCTGCGCGCCATCTACGAGCTGGACATCTCCGTGCAGCAGCTTGAAGGCGATTGGATTGCCACACACTACCGGTGAAGGCGCGGCGCGCCAGCCGGGGATGCAAGGGGTTTCCACTAATCACAGACACTTGCACTGCCTTATCGGGCTGTGCCACATTTCACCGCGCTGGCCATGACGTCAGCAGACAGCAAGACGCCACCTCAAACCAGGAGTTCGCCATGAAGAAGGCCCTGTACTCTTTGGCTGTGCTGATGCGGTTTGCTCGCGCGGACAAGCTCTCCGCCCCGTATATCTATTACTAGTCAAAAGCCGTCAGGCATTGTGCCCTGACGGTTGGGTCGCAAGAGCTGGTCGACGCGGGTGGAGCGCACGGTTCGCTCCGCCTGCGCCAGCGGCAGTTCCCCCCTCCAGGACCCTTTCATGCCACAGGTGCGCCTTCCGCCGGGGCCCAAGGGCCACTTCATTGCTGGCAACCTGGTGGCGTTCTCCGAGGACCCGCTGGGGTTCCTCACCCGCTGCGCCAGGGAGTACGGCGACGTGGTGCGCCTGGGGAAGCGCAACTTCCTCCTCAACCACCCGGACCTGATTGAACGCGTCCTCGTCAACGGCGACGGCAACTTCGTGAAGCTCGCCGGAGTGGGCCAGGGCAAGCGTCACAAAGGCGGCTTCCCCGAAGCGATGATGAACAGCGAGGGCGAGGACTGGCTGCGCAAGCGGCGCTTCGTCCAGCCCGCGTTCCATCGCAAGCACGTGGCCGCGTGTGGCGACACCGTGGTGGCCCTCACCGAGACGATGCTCCAGACGTGGCGCCCCGGCGACGCGCGGGACGTGCACGCGGACGTGTCCGCGCTGGCGCTCGACATCGTCAGCCGCTTCCTCTTCCACACGCCCATCGACGACGAGGCCCGCCACGTGGCCGCCGCCGTGGACGCCGTCATGCGGCACACCGACAGTCCCCTGCGCCCGCCCATCTGGGTGCCCACGCCCACCAACCTGCGCCTGCGCCGGGCGCTGGGCCGGCTCAATACGCTGCTCGCGACGCTCGTGCGCCGCTACCGGGAGCAGCCGGAGTCGCGCACGGACCTGCTCGCCCTGCTGCTGTCCTCGCCGGAGCCCCTCTCCGAGGCCCAGCTGCGCGACGAGCTGGCGACGATGATCATGTCCGGACACGAGACGACGGCGGACGCGCTCGTGTGGGCCTGGTACCTGCTGGCCCAGCACCCGGAGGCGGAAGGCCGGCTGGTGGCGGAGCTGGAGACGGTGCTCGGGGGCCGGCTCCCTGGCGCCGAGGACCTTCCGCGCCTGCGCTACACGGAGGCCGTGATGAAGGAGGCCATGCGCCTCTACTCCCCCGCGTGGATGACCAGCCGGGAGGCGCTGCGCGACTGTGAGCTCGGTGGGTTCCACGTCCCGGCGGGCACCCTGCTGGCGGTGAGCCAGTGGGTCACCCACCGCGACGCGCGCTACTTCGACGCCCCTGAGTCCTTCCGTCCGGAGCGCTGGCTGTCCGAGGACGCCCAGCGCATGCACCGGTACGTCTACTTCCCGTTCGGCGGCGGCCCCCGGTTCTGCATCGGCTCGGCGCTGGCCATGATGGAGACGGTGCTCATCACCGCGTGCGTGGCGCGGCGGTTCCGGCTGGAGCTGGCACCCGGCTGCGTGGTGCGGCCCCGGCCGGCGCTCGCGCTCCAGCCGCTCGGGGTCCGGCTGACTCCGCGGCGTCGCGCTCACAAGTCACAGGAAGGCGAGGTGCGGCATGCGGCGGGTGCCTGAAGGGGCAGCGGTCCGGCGCGAGTTCTTCCGCTCGGCATACCTGCTGGGCGCGCCCTGGGACATCGGACGGCCCCAGCGGGCCTTCGTCGACCTGTGGGAGGCCGGCGAGATTTCCGGCGAGGTGCTCGACGTGGGCTGCGGCTTCGCGGAGAACACGCTCTTCCTGGCGGCCAAGGGCCTGACGGTGTGCGGCGTGGACATGATGGAGCCGGCCATCCAGCGGGCGCGCGAGACGGCCCGCCTGCGCGGGCTCGACGTGGACCTGCGCGTGGGCAACGCCCTGGAGCTGGGCACGCTGGGCCGGCGCTTCGACACCCTCCTCGATTCGGCCCTGCTCCACGTCTTCGAGCCTGGGGACCGGCCCGCGTTCGCCGCCAGCCTCGCGAGCGTGCTCCGGCCCGGCGGGCACTACCATGCGCTGTACTTCCGCGACGGGCCGCGCGCCGTTCCACCGGAGGCCCTGCACGCGAGCTTCGCGGAAGGCTGGCGCGTGAAGTCCCTCCGGGAGGCGCACTACGAGCAGACCGACCCGGAGGGCGCGCTGGCCTGGCTCGCCACCATCGAGCGGGTGGCGACGTAGGCCAGGCGGCGCGGGGGCGCGCGGCAAGTGCGTCTGGCACCAGGAGCGACCGGGCGGTCCGCGTACCGGTTCGCCGCGCCCAGCGGTGGCCGCTGCGCGCTCCCGGTGCTGAAGCTCACGCCTCGTCGGCCTTCGCCATCAGGAAGTCGATGACGGCGCGCACGGCGGGCAACTGGCCTCTGCGGTGTGGCGTCAGAATCGTCGTCGTCACCGCGCCAGCGGTCCACGCCGGCAGCACGCGCATCAGCCGTTGCGCCTCCACGTCCGCGCGCGTGAAGGACTCCGGCAGGCAGACGATGCCCAGCCCGGCAGTGGCCGCCTTCAGCAGCACCAGCGACTCGTCGGCGCTCATGCGCACCCGAGGCACCACCGTGACGGCCTCACCGGCGCGTCCGCGCAGCCGCCACTGGGTGGCCATGGCGCTGGTCAGGAGGCCATCGTGTTCGCCCAGGTCCTCCGGCCGGCGAGGCTTGCCGCGTCCGGACAGGTAGCCGGGCGAAGCCACCAGGATGATGGGCTCCCCTGACAGCCGGCGCTGTACCAACCCCGAGGCGGGCAATGGCGCGAAGTGGCTGCGCACCGCGATGTCGAAGCCCTCCTGCACCATGTCCACGAAGCGGTCCGTCGCGTGAAGCTCGACGCGCACCTTGGGATGGGCGAGCGCCAGCAGCGGCAGCCGGTCCGCGAGCTGGAACTGCGCCGTTGGCACCGACGTGGTGATTTTCACCACGCCCCGGGGCTCCACTTGCCGGCGGCGCACCACGCTCTCCGCGGCCTCCGCCTCAATCACGACAGCGCGGGCATGGTCCAGGAAGTCCCGCCCCACGTCCGTCAACGTGAAGCTCCGCGACGTGCGCTGAATCAACCGGGCGCCCAGCCCGTCCTCCAGCTCCGCCACCCGCTTGCTCACCGTGGACTTGGGAATGCCCAGCCGCCGCGCCGCCGCGGCGAAGCCACCGCTCTCCACGGCCTGGACGAAGAGCTGGAGGTCGTTGAGATTCAAGGGCCGCGCCTCATCGTCCACGGATGTGGACCTTGCGTTCGCGTTCCGCTGTCTACACGGCGCGCGTTTCCACGGCCATCTTGTCCTCATCGAAGGCAGCGCGCCTTCCCCTTCGGACAGGAGCTTCACCATGGAATCACCCACCCTCTTCTACGGCATCCCCTCTGGCTGCTCGTTCGGCTCCATCGTCGCGCTGGAGTGGCTGGGCCGGCCCTACCAGCTGTGCCGCATCGCCATGCCGGAGGACGTCACCACCGCGGACTACCGCCGCATCAACCCCGTCGCGGAGACGCCTACCCTGATGACGGAGACAGGCGCGCGCATCAGCGAGAGCATGGCCATCCTCAACCACCTGGGCGCGCGCGGCGTGGACACGGGCCTCTCATTCGCGCAGGGCACCGAGGGCTTCGACCGCCTGAACCAGATGCTCGCGTACCTGAACACGACCTTCTTCGGCGCCTTCTCGCCGCTCTGGTACGCGCTGGAGCACGCCGACCTTCCGGAGCCCGACAAGCAGGCCCTGCGCACCTACGGAGCCCGCAGCGTGGTCACCGCGCACGCGAAGCTGGAGGCGATGCTGGGCGACCAGCCGTGGCTGCTGGGCGACCAGCGCACGCTGGCGGACGCCTACTTCATCGGCATCGCCCGGTGGACCCGGTACCACGAGGTGCTGGACCGCCGCGACAATCCGAAGCTCCAGGCCCTCTTCGAGCGGCTGGAGGCCGACGAAGGCGTGCGCTTCGCCCACGCGATTGAAAAGGGCGAGACGCCTCGGGGCAGTGGCGCCTTCCAGGGGCACCTCCGCCTCGCGGAGGCCCTGCGACGCCTGCCCAACTGAGCCGCGACGGTGGCCGCGACACCTTCAGGTGCCAGGCCCTTCACTCCACCAGCAGCTCGCGCAGCCGCGCCTCCAGGAAGTGCCGCTCGGGCGCGGTGCGGACCAACGCGAGCGCCCGCCGGTAGGCACTCACGGCCTCGTCCTCGCGCCCCAGGCGCCGGAGCAGGTCCGCGCGCGCGGCCGGCAGCAGGTGGTAGTCCGCCAGCCGTCCAGAGGCCTCCAGGTCGTCCACCAGGGCCAGCCCGTGCTCGGGGCCGCGAGCCATCGCCACGGCGGCGGCGTGGTTGAGCGCCACCACGGGCCCCGGCGTCAGCACCACCAGCCGCGCATACAGCGCGGCAATCTGCGCCCAGTCGGTGTCCTCGGCGCGCGGCGCCTGGGCATGCAGCGCCGCGATGGCCGCCTGCACCGTGTACGCCCCCCGGGCGCCCATGGCGAGCGCGGCTCCCAGCTCCGCCAGCCCTTCGTCCCGCTGCGCGCCGTCCCAGCGCGAGCGGTCCTGCCGGTCCAGCAGCACCAGCCCGCCATCCTCCGCCACGCGCGCCCGGCGGCGGGAATGGTGGAGCAGCATCAGCGCCCGCAGGGACGCCACCTCCGCGTCGTCCGGGAGCAGCGCGCGCGCCAGCCGGGCCAGGCGCAGGGCCTCCTCGCAGAGGTCCACCCGCAGCAGCGCCGGCCCGTCCGTGGCCGCGTAGCCCTCCGAGAAGACGAGGTAGAGCGTGTGCAGCACGCCCGCGGTGCGCTCCGCCAGCGCCTCGGGCTCCGGGATGACGTAGGGGATGCGCGCGGTGCGTATCTTCCGCTGCGCGCGCACCAGCCGCTGGGCCAGCGTGGCGGGTGACACGAGGAAGGCGCGAGCAATCTGCTCCGTCGTCAGCCCGCCCAGGCAACGCAGCGCGAGCGCCACCTGGGCCTCGGGCGACAAGGCGGGATGACAGCAGGTGAAGAGCAGTCGCAGCGAGTCGTCCGGCAGCGCCTGCCAGTCGGCGCCGTCCACGGGTGACGCCGCCGCCTCCAGCTCGCCCACGCGCGCCTCCAGGCGAGCGGACCGCCGCATGCGGTCCACTGCCTTGTTGCGCGCGACGCGCATCAGCCAACCGGCCGGCTCGCGCGGCACGCCCTCGCGCGGCCACTGCGTCAGGGCGGAGGCGAACGCGTCCTGCACCACCTCCTCCGCCGCGCCGAAGTCCCCGCCCAGCACGCGGATGAGCGTGGCCACGATGCGCCCGTAATCCTCACGGTGCGCCCGTTCAAGAATAGAGGTGGTATCCATCATGCCGCGCGGAGCCCGGTGTCAATCCTGGGGCATGGTGAATTCACGCACCGGCCGCACCTCGATGGAGCCGCTGCGCGCGCTGGGAATGCGGGACGCGATGCCAATGGCCTCGTCGAGGTCCCTGGCCTCCACGAGAAAGAAGCCGCCCAGTTGCTCCCGCGTCTCCGCGAAGGGGCCGTCGGTCGTCAGGCGCTTGCCGTCGCGGATGCGCACCGTGGTGGCCGCCGCCGTGGGCTCCAGCTCCTCGCCCGAGAGGAAGTGCCCGCTCTGCTGGATGGCCTCCGTGAAGGTGCCGTACTCACCCAGCAAGCGCTGGACCTCCGCCTCCGACAGCGCCTCGGCGGCCTTCTCGTTCTCGTAAATCATCAGCAGGTACTTCATGGGTCCGTGCCTCCTTTCTTCCATGGTCGAACGGAACCCCCGTGAATCGACCGCCTTTTTCCGGCCGCACCCAAATTACCGCACGGCGCAATCGCGCTTCGGACGGACCGTAGCTGGTGGACCTCTCGACACTCCGGGCCCCATGCTCCGCATCTCCGCCGTCTCGAAGACCTACCCCCATGGCGTCCGAGCGCTCCAGGACATCGACCTCACCATCGGCAAGGGGCTCTTCGGACTGCTGGGCCCCAACGGCGCGGGGAAGTCCACGCTCATGCGCATCCTGGCCACGCTCCAGGCGCCAGACACGGGACAGCTCCGCTTCGACGGTGTCGACGTGCTCGCGGACCCACAAGCGCACCGGCGGCACCTGGGCTACCTGCCCCAGGAGTTCGGCGTGTACCCCGGCGTGTCCGCCGTGGAGCTGCTGGACCACCTGGGCGTGCTCAAGGGCCTGACGAACGCGCGCCAGCGCCGCGAGCAGGTGGACGCGCTGCTCCAACAGACCAACCTCCACGCGCACCGGAAGAAGGCCGTCAGCGGCTTCTCCGGAGGCATGCGGCAGCGCTTCGGCATCGCGCAGGCGCTGCTGGGCCAGCCCCGGATGCTCATCGTCGACGAGCCCACCGCGGGGCTGGACCCGGAGGAGCGCAACCGGTTCCACAACCTCCTCAGCGAGGTGGCGGAGGACGTCGTGGTGCTGCTGTCCACCCACATCGTCGAGGACGTCCGCCAGCTCTGTCCCCGCATGGCCATCCTGTCCGGAGGCCGGGTGCTGCGCGAAGGCATTCCCGACCAGCTCGTCGGCGAGCTGTCGGGCCGCGTGTGGCGCAAGACGGTGGAGAAGCACGAGGTGGCCGCCCTCCGCGCTTCCCGAACGGTGCTCTCCACGCAACTGTCGGGTGGCAGGACGGTGCTCCGGGTGCTGGCGGACGAAGCGCCCGCGCCGGGCTTCGAGTCCGTGCCGCCGGACCTGGAAGACGTCTACTTCGCCGCCCTGGTCGGACATGGCTGGTGAGCTGCTTCGCTTCGAGTGGCGCTTCCAGACGCGCCAGGCCGCCTTCCTCGTGGCCGTCGCCGCCTTCCTGGGAATGGCGTTCGTGTTCGTCGGCACGGGCTACGGCCCGGACAACGCCCACATCAACTCCCCGGCGTCCGTCATGCAGTCGCTGGGGTTCCTGTCGCTGTTCTCCAGCTTCGTGCTCAGCGCCTCCTGCGCGAACGCCGCCCTGCGCGACAGCGAGCACCGGATGGAGGCGCTCGTCTACGCGACGCCCATCTCCAAGCTCACGTACCTGTCCGTCCGGCTCGCGGGCGCGCTGCTGGCGGCGCTCGCCGTGTTCACCGTCGCCGCGCTGGGGCTGATGCTGGCGCCATGGGTCCTCGACGTGGACCCGGAGCGGCGCGCGAGCTGGGAGGTCCTCCGCTACGCCTGGGCGCTCGCCGTCATGGTGCTGCCCAACCTGCTCTTCGCCGCGTCGCTGCTGTTCGCCGTCGCCACGCTGACGCGCAGCGCGCTGGCCACCTACGTCGGCGCCGTCTTCCTCTACGCGCTCTACTTCGTGGGCGCGCTGCTGGGGGACTCCCCCTTGATGGCGGGCGCCGCGCCGCAGACGCCGGAGGCCGTGGCGCGCGCCGCCCTGCTGGACCCGTTCGGCCTGTCCGCCTTCTTCGCCCAGACGCGCTACTGGACCGAACACGAGCGCAACACCCGCCTGCTCGGACTGGAAGGTGCCTTCCTGCACAACCGGCTCCTGTGGCTGGGCGTCTCCGCCGGGGTGCTGGCCTTCGTCTACCAACGCTTCGCCTTCCGCGCGGCGTCCGGCGCGAAGCCCCGGCGCATCGAGCCCGAGGCGGCGGCCCCAGGCCGCGTCCCCTACCGCCCGGTGGAGGGCGACCGCGACGAGGGCACCCGGTTCCGGGCCGCCCTGGTGTCCACGCTGAAGGTGGAAGCAGGCGCCATCCTCAAGGGCCGGGCCTTCCTGGCGTTGATGGCGCTCTGGGTGTTCGTGCTCGGCATGGAGGTCGCCGCCAGCGCCACGCAGGCGGAATACGGCACACGGCTGCTGCCCACCACGGGGCTGCTGCTGCAGGCCATCCATCCGCCCCTGTTCCTCTTTGGCGCGCTGTGCCTGGTCTACTTCGGCGCCGAGCTCGTCTGGCGGGAGCGCGTCGTCCGCCTGAGCGACCTCCTGGACGCGACGCCCGCCTCCAGCGCCGTGTTCTACCTGTCGAAGCTGGCGGTGCTGGGCCTGCAGGTGCTCGCGCTGACCGGCTCCGCGGTGGGCATCGCGGTGCTGTTCCAGCTCTCGCGAGGCTACCGGCACCTGGAGCCGGAGCTGTACCTGTCGCTGCTGTACTTCGCCGGGCTGCCGCTGCTGCTGTTCGCGGTGGCGGTGCTGTGGCTCCAGACGCTGAGCCCCCACCGCTATGTGGGGATGTTCCTGGGCCTGCTCCTGGCATTGGCCATGCGGCAGGGCGGCCTGGTGGGGCTGGAGCACGGGCTGCTGCGCTATGCCAGCGGGCCGCCGCTCCGCTACTCGGACATGAATGGCCTTGGGGCCGGGGTCCACGGCTTCAACGCGTACATGGTGTATTGGAGCGCCCTGGCGGGGGTGCTGGGGCTGCTCACCTGTGGCCTGTGGCGGCGCGGCGTCAGCCCTCCGCTGCGTGCGCGCTTCGCGGCCCTCCCTCGGGTGTGGGGACGGCGAGGCGTGACGGCGGTGGCGGCGTGCCTGGGCCTCTTCGTCCTGGCGGGGGGCTTCATCTTCCACGGCACGAACGTGCTCAACCGCTACGAGACGCGCGCCCAGCTCGCGGATTGGAAGGCCGACTATGAGAAGGCCTATCAGCGCCACGAATCCCTCCCCCAACCCAGCATCGTCGCCGTGAAGGCCCGCGTCGACCTGTACCCCGAGGAAGCGCGCTACCGCACGACCGGCAGCTACGTGCTGGAGAACCGGACGCGAGCGCCCATCCAACGGGTGTGGCTCTCCGTGCGCCGCGACGTACACCACGCCACACTGGCGTTGCCGGGGGCCCGGCAGGTCCATCACGACAGCCGCTTCGGCATGGCCGCGTTCGAGCTGGACACGCCCCTGCCGCCCGGCGCGAAAACCGAGCTCACCTTCGCGCTCGAGCTGGCGCGGCGAGGCATTCGCGACGGGGCACGCGACACCTCCATCGCCGCGAACGGCTCGTTCATCTCCAACCTGGAGGCCTTTCCCGCCATTGGATACCGCAAGGGCTACGAGCTCGTCGACGCTCGGGAGCGGCGCCAGCGAGGGCTTCCGGAGACGCCTCGGGTGGAAGCGGAAGCCGAAGGCGACCTGGGGCTCGCGGAGGGCGGCGGGGGACAGCGCACCTGGACCACCCTGGACCTGACGGTGTCGACCTCGGACACCCAGCTCGCGGTGGCCCCAGGCGCGCTGCGGCAGACGTGGCACGAGGGGGACCGGCGCGTCTTCCGCTACGTCATGGAGCGCCCCATGCTCAACTGGTTCGCCATCGTCTCCGCGCGCTACGCGGTGAGGAAGGCGCGGCACCTGGGCGTGGACGTGGAGGTGTACTACCACCCCGGGCACGCCCACAACGTGGAGCGGATGCTGCGCGCGGCGACGCGCTCCCTGGACCTGCTCGGGGCGCAGCTCGGCCCCTATCCACACCCCCAGCTTCGCATCGTGGAGGTGCCCGCCACCTGGGGCTTCGGCGCGCTCGCGCTGTCGAACACCATCTACTACCCCGAGCACCGGGGCTTCCTCACGGCCCCTGGCGAGCAGGGCACCGTGGACCTCATCACCCGGCGCATCGCGCACGAAGTGGCGCACCAGTGGTGGGGACATCAGGTGGACCCGGTGAGCGGCCCCGGCGGACTGCTCATCACCGAGTCCCTGGCGAAGTACGCGGAGCAGCGCGTGCTGAAAGCCCTCCACGGCGAGGCGCAGGTGCGTCAGGTGCTGGCCTTCGACCTGGACCGCTACCTGCGAGGCCGCGCGGAGGAGGACGGCGAGGAACCTCCACTCCTCCAGACAAGGGATGAGCCCTACCTCTATTACGGCAAGGGCGCGGTGGTGATGCGTGCGCTGGAGGACCTTCTCGGTGAGGCCGCGCTCGACCGGGCCCTGCGCGAGCTCGTCCAGCGGCATGCCCACCCGCGGCCCCAACCCACCGCGCGCGACCTGCTCGCCTTGCTGCATGACGAGACCACCGAGGCGACACGCCCGCTCGTCGACCAGTGGCTGACGGAGGTCGTGCTGTATGACCTGAAGGTGGAGTCCGCGACCTGCGAGCCCCTGGCGGATGGCCGCTACCGCGTCACCGCGCGGATGTCCGCGTCGAAGCACGCGCGCCGGAACGGGCAGGGCGTCCCCCTGCCCCTGGACGAGTCCCTGGACGTGGCGGTGTTCGCCGGCCCCCCAGACGCGTCGTCCGACGATGCGCCGCTGTACGCGGCGAAACACCGCTTCACAGACGGTATCACCGAAGTCTCTCTCACCGTGGACGAACGCCCCGCGTACATCAGCGTCGACCCATTCCTCCGGCGCATCTCACGGGAGCGGGCCGGCACCCGCTGGAAGCTGAAACAGCCCTGAACACCTCCCCATGAGTCAAAGCAGACCGCGCCAGCCTCGGTGGGGCTCGAAGCTCTAGGTTCAAAATTCGTATAGCACTGTGTGTCCGATGCTTCGGTGTCGGGGTCTTCTTCTCGCTTTTCGCTGCAATTCAGAGAATCCACCCCGAGGGTCCACCATGATCAAGTTTCACTCCGTTGCGCTACTGGCTGGCATCTCCGTCCTGGGCTCCGCGTGCGGCGCCCCCGAGTCCGAGGCGCAGGACACGCAGCAGGTCTCCTTCGAGGAGTTCCGCGCCAGCGCCTACCAGGAGCCGGAGTCGGGCGGCTTCGTCGTCGACGGTGACATCTTCCTGCCGACGGAGTCGGAGCTGCGTGAGTTCTACGAGCAGTCCGTCAGCGGCCTCGGCACCCAGCGGGGCGCGCTGGCCGTGTATTACAGCGGCGGCCAGGACATCAAGTGGAGCGCCAGCCAGGCGCTGAACCTCACGTACTGCGTGAGCACCAAGTTCGGCGGCAACTACACGCGCGTGGTCAACGCGATGAAGAGCGCCGCGGCGGAGTGGGAGGCAGCCTCCAACGTCAAGTTCGTCCACGTCAGCGCGCAGGATTCGAACTGCACCAACCGCAACAACAACGTCGTGTTCGACGTGAACCAGACCAAGACGTCCCAGTACCTGGCGCGCGCCTTCTTCCCCAACAGCGCCCGCCGCAGCGCCAACGTCCTCATCTCGACGACGTCGTTCCAGAACATCTCCCCCTGGACGCTGGAGGGCGTGATTCGCCACGAACTGGGTCACGTGCTGGGCTTCCGCCACGAGCACACCCGCCTCACCACCACGGGCTGCTACGAGGACAGCGCCTGGCGCGCGCTGACGCCGTATGACGCCAGCTCCGTCATGCACTACCCCCAGTGCAATGGCACCCAGACGGGTGACCTGGTGCTGACCAGCAACGACCGCAGCGGCGCCCGCGCGCTGTACCCGTAAGCGCCACGTTCGTCCGCCGTACCGGTGGGCCACTGCCTTCATGGCGGTGGCCCATTTTTCGTTTCGAGCGCCCTGCCTCATCGCGGCGTCCCGGTTGGCTGCCCGACACCCGGCGCGGAGCCCACCGCAAATCCCTGGCCAGCCTCCGCCGCGGATGCCCTGAATGCACCGCATCCGGGGGGGCGGCGAACGGCCGGGCCGTCCTCGGCGGAAGGAGCCTGCCTCCGGCCATTGAGGAGTCGCCATGAAGTACACGCAACTGGGCCGCTCGGGGCTCTCCGTCAGCCGGCTGTGCCTGGGCACCATGAACTTCGGCTGGACGGCCGAGGAGCCGGAGTCCCACGCCATCATGGATTCCGCGCACGAGCACGGCATCAACTTCTTCGACACCGCCAACGTCTACGGCTTCGGGGAGAACAAGGGCCGCACCGAGGAGGTCATCGGCAACTGGTTCTCCAAGGGCGGCAAGCGGCGCGAGCGCACCGTGCTCGCGACCAAGCTCTACGCCCCCATGGGGGACTGGCCCAACGAGGGCAAGCTGTCCGCGCTCAACATCCGCCGCGCGCTGGATGCCAGCTTGAAGCGGCTGCGCACGGACTACGTGGACCTCTACCAGTTCCACCACGTCGACCGCGCCACGCCGTGGGAGGAAATCTGGCAGGCCATGGAGGTGGCCGTGGCCCAGGGCAAGGTGCTCTACACGGGCAGCAGCAACTTCGCGGGCTGGCACATCGCCCAGGCGCAGGCCGTGGCGGCCCGCCGCGACTTCACCGGGCTGATCAGCGAGCAGTCCCTCTACAACCTGATGGCGCGCACCGTGGAGCTGGAGGTGATTCCCTCCGCGCAGTACCACGGCGTGGGCATCCTCCCCTGGTCTCCCCTCCAGGGCGGCCTGCTGGGCGGCGTGCTCCGCAAGGAGCGCGAGGGCAAGCGCCGTCTGGAAGGACGCGCCAAGGAGTCCCTCCAGAAGCACCGTGAGCGCATCGAGCGGTACGAGGCGCTCGCGGAGGAGCTCGGGCATGAACCCGGCGACGTCGCGCTGGCATGGCTCCTCCACCAGCCCGCCGTCACCGCGCCCATCATCGGACCGCGGACGTCCGCGCAGCTCGACGCCGCCCTCCGCGCGGTCGACGTCACGCTGGATGCGAAAGCATTGTCACGCCTGGATGACCTCTTCCCCGGCCACAAGCCCGCACCGGAGGACTATGCCTGGTGACGCGCCGGGTGAGACATAAAAGGCTACAAATCCTCTCAATCGGCTGGAAAAGACACCCATCCATCGTGGAGCGCCTCTCTTGACGACAGGAAATTCCTTTCATATTCCCTGTCATGGAGTCCCCCAATCGAAGAGAGGTTCACATGAAGTCGATGGCCGGAATTGTCGTCATGACGCTGGTGATGCTGACGTCCTGCGGGCCCATGCCCTCCGAGGAGCAGGCCCAGGTCGGTGCCGAGGAGCACTTCGTCTCTCAGGAGGCCGCGCTGGCGGGTGACTGTTCCGTGCAGATTGAGTGCGCGAACGGCACGATGAAGACGTGCACCGGAACGGGGTTCGCGTGTTCCGCCAGCGGCGCCAACAACGGCACGGTGACGTGCAACGGCGTCTCCTCGTCCTGCTCGCCCATCATTCAGCCCGTCTGCAGCTGCCGCGCGGACGGCTGCTGCAACTCGCGGTGCCTCACCATGGACCCTGACTGCCTCATCCTTCCCGACGACCCGGCGCCGCACCTGCCGTAGGCGCTGAACGCCTGGTGCGGCGCGGCTGCCGCACCAGGCCTCCCGCGAGGCACGCGTCTTCTTGCCCCGGGGTGTGGCTCAGTCAAAGCCCGGGCGAGTGACGTACGCGGCATGAGCGCGCTTGTAGGCCTCCCAGAAGTCGGGCGAGCGCTGTCCATTCAGGCGGTCGACCAGGAGGTCCAGGTGCGTATGCCAGCCGCCCGCCACGCTGCGCAGGGAGTCCCGGCCGTTGAGGCGCTCGTGGGTGACGGTCAGCAGGACCCCGTCCTCGCGCTCGGTCAGCTCGAAGCGGACCTCCGACGGGTCGCCGTGGTTCTCCGCCCACGTATAGGCGAACAGGTGGGGCGGCTCACACGCCGTCACGCGCCCCGCGTTGACGTGGCCCTGCCCCGTGTCCGCATGCGGCGGCGGGGCGCCGCCTTCATCTGACAGTTCAGCGTGGCGGAACAGCAGCTCCACCTTGCCACCGACCTTCGTCTCCGTGGGGCCGCCCGCGAGCCACAGCCGGCGCTTCTCCGGCTCGGTGAGGAAGGCCCAGACGCGCTCGATGGGGCCGGGCAGCAGGCGCTCGATACGGACGGTGTCGGAGGACAACAGGTGGGCGTGCGAGTCTCGTTTCATGGCGCCTTCAGACATTCGTGGGGGTGGGGGATACCGGGCGTCAGGCGAGGTGCCGCGCGTCCTCGGGGACATGGTCCGGAACGAGCGCGAGCTCGATGCCGTGCTCCAGCCAGGCCTTGGCCCCGGCGAGGAGCAGGTTGAAGCCTCCGGTGCTGTCCAACGCTCGCGCCACGACGGCCGCGTCGTCCCCCCGGAAGCCGGACTCGACGACGCGGACATACGTGCGGTCCGGCGAAAGCGCCGTGAAGGTCCACTCGACGAAGGTCATCTCACCCGGGTCGCCCCACTCGATGCGCAGGCGGGCGCCGGGCTTGAAGTCCAACACGTTCACGGTGGCCGACGCACCGTAGGTGTCCCAGAACCACTGCGCCGTGCCACCGGGCTGGAGCCGCGCGCTGCCCCGGCTGAACCAGAACTTCGTCGTGATTGCGGGGTCCACGAGCGCCGCGAAGACGTCTTCCACGGGACGGCGAATCATCATCATCGCCGTGGCGACCGGCGCGCTCCTGTCATTCCCTGTCGAGGCCATTGCCTGCTCCCATGGGCGCACCGAGGCGCGCGGCCGAGGCGACCAACATTCATCCAGTTGGTTTAATATCTCGGCCATCACCGCTCGATTGTCAACCGAATGGTGAAATCACCCCGCGCCCGGGACCGTCCCAGGCGCCATCACCCGATGACGCGGAAGGCCGGTGGGTCGATGCGCGTGGCGCGGCACTGGAGGAACAGGGGCGCTCACGCGCCAATCGCCCCCGGGTCCGTCGCCAGCTCGCCGCCCAGGTGCATGCCCGTCTGGCACCGGTAGTCCGTCACCAGCGACGCGAGCACGGTCGTCACGCCCACCGCCACGTGGATGGCCGCCGCCAGCGGGCTGCGCTTCGCATAGCCCAACACGAAGGGCGCGAGGATGGACGCGGCGCCAAAGGCATAGTCAGCGATTTCATGCGCCTCAATGGGGATGAGCTTGGTCAAGCTGAGGCGGTAATCCGTCAACAATGACACACCGATGACGGTGGACCCCAGGGCAATGCCCGCGGACTTCGCCACGGCGTCTGCGGACAATACGCCCGCCACCACCGCGGCCGCCCCGCCCTTGTAGTCCATGAGCGAGTGCAGGTCCTGGGGCACCCACCGGCGCAACGGCAGGCGTCCCAGGAGCGGACGGGAGATGATTCCAGCGGCGGCGCTCCGGTCCATGGCGCGGCGCACGCCCCGCCGGAAGCGCCCTTCCGGGAGCACCGGGGGTGGGACGAAGCTGGGGGTGGACGGATGCAGGGTCTGCGGTTCAGCCATGTGGCGCTCCTTCCAGTCTTGCCGTCATGAAGCCGTCACTAGGGTAGGCACGCGGCCCATGACGCACGGCGATGCGCCCCTCGCCTGCCCGGGCACCGGGGGTAGGAAGCCTGTCCACCCGCGACTTCCTGGCTGCCGGGCAACCAGGGGGGCTTCCACTCGGAGGCCCGCCCCGGGCAGACTATGTCTCGCAGTACGGCCCTTCAGTTTCTGAGAGGGCGATATCCGCGGCCACCCCAGCCGCCTTGGAACGAAAGAACGCGATTCATGGCAACCGGTACCGTCAAGTGGTTCAACGATGCGAAGGGTTTTGGGTTCATCGTGCAGGACGGCGGCGGTGAGGACGTGTTCGTCCATCACAGCGCCATCAACATGGATGGCTTCCGCACCCTGCAGGAAGGCCAGAAGGTGGAGTTCGAGGTAGGCCGGGGCCCCAAGGGCCTGCAGGCGCAGAACGTTCGCGCGGCCTGAACGGCGGTCCGGCGAAGCCATGAAAGCCCGGTCTCGCGAATGGCGAGTCCGGGCTTTCTCTTTGCGGGCGCCACTTGAGAGGCTGCACGTCACCATGCGCCTGCCCCGCTTCCCGCGTGTCATCGGCTTCGACGACGGCCCCTTCGCGCGCCGCCCGGGCGCCGCCGTGCCCCTGGCGGGCGTTGTCTGCGGAGGCACGCGCTTCGAAGGGCTCGTCTGGGGACGGGTGCGCCGCGACGGCTGGAACGCCACACAGGAGGTCTGCCGGCTGCTGGAAGGTGGGAAGTTCCTCCCACAGCTCCACCTGGTGCTGCTGGATGGCATTGCCTTCGGCGGCTTCAACGTCGTGGACCTGCCCCTGCTGGCAAGCCGGCTGAAGCGGCCGTGCGTGGCGGTGATGCGGCGGCCTCCGGACCTGGACGCGGTGGAGCGCGCGCTGCGGCGCCTGCCTCGCGCGGAGGCGCGCTGGACGAAGCTGAAGCGCGCGGGGGCCATCCACCAGTTGGGAGGCTTCACCTTCCAGGTGCAGGGCGCGGAGCCCTCATGGGTGGCCGAGGCGCTGGCGCGCGTGACGGACCGCGGCCTCGTCCCCGAGGCCCTGCGGCTGGCGCACCTCATCGGCTCCGCCGTCGTCACGGGCCAGAGCAGTCAGCGCGCCTGAGCCGCGCCCAGACGGCTTCGCCTCCTGGCAGAGGATTGCGCCGCCACCACATGCGTGCGCCGGCGCGCGGAAACTTCCACCGACGCCAGACAATCCAGACACGCTCGCACACCCTTCCAGCCATGAACCTGCCATGGCGGGCCGCATGGAACTCCGTTTGTCTTCATGTTAATCTTTGCCTCGCGAGGAGGGCGCACACATGTTCGAAGTCATCAATGACAAGAATCGCCGTACCGTCACCGTGCGGTTGAGTGGGTTCGTCAGGCCGAACGAGATGCGGGACTTCGCCAGCCGGTACCGCAACGAGACAGACTCCTACGGAGGGGGACGTCACCTGGTGCTCGCGGACATGCGTGGGCTCAGGACCCTGGAGCCGGAGTCCGCCAACATCTTCGGAGAGGTGGTGGCCTACGGCCGGCAGATGGGCTGCGTCATGTGCGCGCACGTCTCGGACTCCACCATCGCCCGGCTGCAGACGGCGCGGGTGGCCTCGGCGGCGGCGGCGGACAACGACATCACGGTGGACTGCGTGTCGCTGGAGGAAGCGCACTCGCAGCTCGCCAAGGCGCGCTCGCGCTACTTCCTGGGCGCGGCTCCGGAAGGCGCGGTGGAGCAGGCGGCGCGCTGAGACACCCCTCCGGGTTGGAGCAGGATGGCTCCAGCCCGTGGACCCCCAGGAGGCTCAGGCCTCGTGGCCGTTGCGCCACATGAGCCGGTAGGTGACGCCTTCGTCGGTGAAGGCGCGCACCTGCACGTCGGCATGCGGCGCTCCCACCGCGCGCAGGCCCGCGCGCAGCGCGCCTTGCGTGAAGTAGCGGATGGCGCCGGCCTCGTTCATCCACAGGTCCACTTCGGTGAGGGACACGTCGTCCAGGCGTGTCTCCGTGTAGTTGTTCCCGGAGCGGAACATCTGCCGGGCCCGGCTCACGCACCGGCGGGGGCCCAGGAGCTGAATCACGCCGAAGGCGGCGCGGCCCAGCACCGTCTCCCGGTAGCCGTCCACCATGCGCTCACCCAGCAGCGCGTAGCCCACGTCGTCGGGCACGTCCGGGTGCAGCTCGCGCGCGGCCACGCGCACGGCGGAGCACCATGTTTCAAATGAGTAGGCGGGCTGCAGCTTGCGCTCCAGGTCCACGCCCACCTCCCGCAGCCGCTCGCGGAGCACGGGGGTGACGCGGGCGCCCAGCCCTCGCACGAAGAGCCCCTCCAAGGTGTGCTCGAAGACGAGCTTCTCCGGCATGTTCAGCAGTGTACCCTGCCTCCGCTAGGATGTGCGGCGAGGGGGTAGGAATTCCATGGGTCTGCAACGAGAGCTCGCCATCCTGGCCATGAAGGCCACGCCGCTGCCGGGGAAGAAGAACTTCCTGGCGGAGGCCGGTATCGCCACACCGGTGCCCGCCATCCGCGGGTCGATTGGCGCGGTGGCGCATGAGCCCTTCATGGCCTTCGACACCAAGCGGTTGATGGACCTGCTGGTGGCCTTCACCATTGGAGACTTCCCGGAGCGGACCGGGTGCTCCAACTACTTCAACCCGCACAGCCCCTGGTACAACGTCTTCTACGGTGCCTACGGCATCCGCTCGTACAAGCGGGATGGCGGCCCGTGGGGCTTCACCCGCGACGGCCGGCCGGACCTGGAGGAGATGCTGGAGATTCCGCGGCTCGACTACAACTTCCTCACGGCCGGCGAGCTGGGCTGCCCCGCGTCGAAGATGTGCTTCGAGGTGCTGGACGTGCGCCAGGGCCGTGAAGGCCCGTGGCACCTGGCGGAGGTGAGCTGCATCATCCCCAGCGGGCTGCACCGGGTGCAGGACGCGCAGGCGCCGGACCTCACGTATTACGCCGTTTTCGGCGTGCCGGAGGAGGACTACCTCGTCGGCGGCCGGGAGAGCTACGAGCCGGTCCGTATGCGCGGGCGCATGTACTTCCGCCCAGTCGCCGAACGCCTCACGCTCGTCTGGGGCGGCCTCTGCCCGGACACGCCTGACGGTCAGCGGCTGATGGGCGCCATCGTGGATGCGATGGCGCCGCTGTACGCGGGGCGCTGAGCGCCCCCAAGGCCCGCGGACCTCAGGCCGCCTGGCCGGGCTTGGGCTCCACCTGGCGCGGAGCGGAGGCGGCGTCGTCACTCCGCGGGCGGCGGCGCTTGAAGCCCAGGCGCTCCATGCCGGCGAACACCACCGGCACCACCAGCAGCGTGAGGAAGGTGGAGGTGATGACGCCACCAATCACGGAGATGGCCATGGGCGCGCGGAACTCCGAGCCCGTGCCCGTGCCCACCGCCGTGGGCACCATGGCGATGGCCATGGCCGCGCTCGTCATCAGGATGGGCCGCAGCCGGCGCGGGCCCGCCTTCAGCAGCGCCTCATCCACCGTGTCGCCGTCCCGCAGGTTCTGGAGCGCGCCGTCGATGAGCAGAATCGCGTTCTTCGTCACCAGCCCCATCAGCAGGATGATGCCAATCATGGCGCCCATGGACAGGTGGAAGCCCGTCACCACCAGGCCCAGCAGCGCGCCCACCAGGGCCAGCGGCAGCGACGCCATGATGGTGAGCGGGTGCTTGTAGGATTCGAACTGGCTGGCGAGCACCATGTAGATGAACACGAAGGCCAGCCCGAACGCCGCGCCGAAGGCGTCGTTCTGCTCGTCCAGGCTCTTCATCTGCCCGTCATAGATGAGCGCGTAGCCCGGGGGCAGCGGCTGGGCCGCCACCCGCGCCTTCAGCTCCTGGGCGATGTCGCCCAGCGCCGCGCCCGGGCCCAGCTGCGAGTACACGGCGATCTGCCGCTCGCGGTTCTCATGCTCGATGAGGCTGGGGCCGTTCTTCAGCTCCACCCGGGCCACGTCCGTCAGCGGGCGCAGGCCGCCAGGCGTGTACACCTCCAGCTGACGCACGCGCTCCGGCGTGGCGCGGTCCTTCTCCGACAGGCGCACGCGGATGTCCGTCTCGGTGATGCCCTCACGCAGCTTCGCCACCACGTCACCACCAATGGCCAGCCGGAGCTGCGTGGCCAGCGCGCCCGCGTGCAGGTCCACGTCGCTGGCGCGCGCCCGGTCGATGAGCACCTGCATCTCCGGCTTGGGCGGGTTGGACTCCACGCGCACGTCCGCGGTGCCCGGCAGCTCACGGAGGATGTCCGCGACGCGCTCGGCCTCCTCGTTGACGCGCACCAGGTCCGGCCCGGTGATGCGCACCATGATGGGGTAGAAGTCGCCCATGCCCTCCAGGATGGGCGGGTCGCTCAGGTTCACCCGCGTGCCCACCAGCCCCGGCTCCAGCAGCGCGCGCGCGTCCTCCTTCAGCAGTTGGATGCCCTTGGTGCGCGCGTCCTTGCCCACGGTCAGCACGCGCATGCGGGACTTGTTCACGTCGCCGTCCTTGCCGACGATGGAGTAGACGTCCGTCACCTCCGGGAGCTGGCGCAGCAGCGCCTCCGCGCTGGCGGTGCGGGCCTCCGTCTCCCGGATGCTGGCCGAGTCCGGCAGCGTCAGGTCCACGAAGAACTGCGAGCGGTCCTCCGCGGGCATGAACTCCATGCCCAGGCGGCTGGCGCCTCCGAAGGACACCACCAGCAGCACCAGCGTGAGCCCCATCGTCGTCCACTTGTGCGCCAGCACCCAGCGGAGGATGGACTCGTAGACGCGCTCGGTGCCGTCCAGGAAGCGGCGCAGCGCCGCGGCCACCGCGTTCTCCTGGCGGATTTCGCCCGGCACGCGCCGCTTCGCCAGCCGCGCCGACATCATCGGGTCCAGCGTGAAGGAGATGAACAGGGAAATCAGCACCGCCACGGAGATGGTGATGCCGAACTGCCGGAAGAACTGGCCGACGATGCCGGGCATGAAGGCCACCGGCACGAACACCGCCACCAGCGACAGCGTGGTGGCGAGCACCGCCAGGCCCACGTCCCGGGTGCCGTTGGACGCGGCGCTCACCGGGTCCTCACCCTTCTCCAGCCGGTGGGTAATCGCCTCGCGCACCACCACCGCGTCGTCGATGAGCAGACCGATGGCCAGCGACAGGCCCAGCAGCGTCATCTGGTTGAGCGTGTAGTCCAGCACGTACATCACGAAGAAGGTGCCCAGCACGGAGGTGGGCAGCGCCAGCGCCGAGATGAAGGTGCCGCGCACGTCCAGCAGGAAGATGAGGATGATGAGCACCGCCATCGCGCCACCGAAGACGAGCGCCACCCAGACCTCGTGCGCGTTCTCCTGGATGAGGTCCGACTGGTTGATGAGCAGCGTGGCCTGGAAGCCATGCCCCACCACCGAGTCCATCTGCGACATCACCCGCCGCACCGCCTCGCTCACCGCGACGGTGTTGGAGCCCGGCTGCTTGACGATTTCCAGGATGACGGCGTCCTGCCCGTTGAGGCGCGCCAGGGTGCGCCGCTCGGCCACGCCGTCCGTCACGCTGGCGATTTCACCCAACCGCACCTGCGCGCCCGTCGCGCTGCGCGCCACCGGCAGGTCGCGGATTTCCTCCACGTTCTGGAACTGCCCCAGCGAGCGCACCGTCATCTCGGAGGCGCCCAGTTGGAGCCGGCCCGCGGGCAGGTCCAGGTTCTCCGCCGCCACGCGCTGGGCGATGCTCAGCGGGGACACGCCCGCCGCGCGCGCCTTGTCCAGGTCGATGTCGATTTGCACCTCGCGCGTGTCACCGCCCGTGACGCGCACCTCGGCGGCGCCCTCCAACTGCGCGAGCGCGGGCTTCACGCGGTCGTCGATGAGCCGGCGCAGCTCCTGCGAGGGCAGCTCCGCGGAGACGGCGTAGGTGAGGATGGGCGTGGCCCCCAGGTCCACGCGGCCGATGACGGGCGCGTCCGCGTCCTGGGGCAGGCGGCTGGCGATGCCGGCGACCTTGTCGCGCACGTCCTGCACCGCCCGGTCCAGCGGGGCGGTCATCTTGAACTGCACCACCACGATGCCCACGTTCTCCCGGCTGAAGGAGTGAATCTTGTCCACGCCGCTGATGCCGGCGACGGCGTCTTCAAGGGGCTTGATGACCTGCGTTTCGATTTCGCCCGGACCCGCGCCCTTGTAGACGGTGTTGATGATGACCACCGGGAACGACACATCCGGATAGAGGTCGGTGCCCAGGCGGCCCAGGCCCATGAGGCCGAGCACGACGAGGCACAGCGACAACATCGCGGTGAAGACAGGCCTGCGGATGGAGACGTCGCTGAGCAGCATGGGGAGGGCTCCCTACTTCACGGAGACGCGGGCGCCCTGCGACAGGCCCGGAGTGGGGTGGTCAACGACAGCGTCGAGCGGCGAGGACGCCAGCACCACCACCTCGCCCTGCTCGCGCCGCTCCAGCACCCGCACGTCCACGCGGCGTACCTGGCCGGACGCCACCACCCAGACATGGTCCCCGTCCAGGGCCGACAGCGCGCTGCCCGGCAGCACCTGGGCGTCCCGCGCCTGCCCCAGTGAAAGCTCGGCCCGCGCCAGCGTGTGCGCCACGAAGCGGCCGTCCGCGTTGGGGACGGACAGCTCCACGGGGACGCGGCGCGTTGCGGGGTCCGCGGAGGGGAGGATGGTGCGCACCACCGCCTCGTCCGAGGACACGCGCGCGCCCACCGACTCCACGCGCACCTTGGCGCCGGGCTCCAGCTGCGAGCGCAGGGCCTCCGACACCGTCGTCTTCAAGAGCAGCGTGTCCAGGCGCTCCAGGTTGAACAGCGGCGTGCCCGGCGCCACCGTCGCGCCCGTCTGCTCCGGCGCGTCGATGATGGTGCCGTCGAAGGGCGCACGAAGTTCGTGCCGGCGGCGGGACGCGCGCGCCTGGGCCAGCTGCGCCTTGGCGGCCATCCACTGCGCCTGCGCCTGCGCGGCATTGGCGCTGGCGGTGCGGTGCGCCACCTCGCTCACCCCGCCCTGCTGCTGGAGCTTCTCGTTGCGGGCGGCCACGTCGGCGGCCATGGTGGAGGCGGCCTCGGCGGCGGCCACCGCGGCCTCCGCCTGGGCCACCTGCGCGTCGGAAATCTCCGGGTCCAGTTGCGCCAGCACGTCGCCCTTCTTCACCCCCTGCCCCTTCTTCACCCGGACGGCCGACAGGCGGCCGCCCACCTCGAAGCCCACCCTCAAGGCCTGCGCGGGAAACAGCGTGCCCGTCACCGACTCGCTCGGCGCGGCCCGCACCGTCCGCGCGGAGACGACCTTCACCGTGGGCACCACCTCCTTCGCCGGGGCCTTGGCGGGCGGCGCCGACGAGGCATCCGCCTTCTCACATGCGGTCAGCGACAGCACGGCGGTGGCCAGGCCCGCCGCGGCGAGCACGCGGACGGCGGACGGCTTCAGGTTGGGTTTCACGAGCGTTTCCTCGGGGTCTTTCGGGGTTTCTGGGCGGCGGCCCGGGGCCGGCGCGCGACACGCGTGGAAGGGGCGCGCGGCGTACGCGCGGGGGATGGAGGCGCCTCCACCGAGGACGGCTGCGCCGGACGGGTGCCCTCCTGACACAGCCGCTGGAGCGTGTTCGCCCACGCGTTCAGGTCCGGCTTCTCATCCAGCCGCGCCATCTGCGTGGAGAGCAGCAGGAAGGACCCGACGATGATGGAGGCGAAGATGTGCGCGTCCAGCTCCGGGTCCATGGCGCCAGCCTCCTGCAGCCGCCGGAAGTCGTGGGAGACGCGCTCCACCTGGGCGTCCGTCATGCGCCACAGCAGGGACTCGAACGCCGTGCCCTGGCTGCCGCTGGTGAGCACCAGGGACACGTCCCGGAACTCCCACACCCAGTCCAGGGCCTCCAGGTCATGCTCCTTCTCCAGTTGGAGAAAGCGCAGGTAGCGCTCGCTGCGCTCGATGCGGTCCCGCGCGCCCGGGATGCCGTGCGTCTGGAAGAAGCGCTCCATGTGGGCCATGCGCCGCCCGTTCATCTCCATCAGCCCGGACTCGAACGCGCCCACCACCTCCCCGAACAGCGCCTCCTTGGATGGGAAGTGCAGGTAGAAGGCGCCCTTGGACAGCCCGCACGCGGCGGTGATGTCTTCGATGCGCGCGCCCTTCAGCCCCCGGCGAACGAACTCTCGCCGGGCCGCGGATACCAGCGAACTGCGCGCGTGAGGGTCGGCGGGGCGGGCCATGCTCGCCGGATTCCTAACCCGCCGGTCATTAACCGTGCAAGGTTTCTGAACACCGGGTCAGTCATCCAAGGTCCGCGGCTGTGGGTGCGCGCCGCCGCCGCTCAGGTCCGCGTCAGCGCGGTGCACAGCGGGCACGCGGCGGGCCCGTGGGGGACATCGCGGCGGTGCAGGTCCAGCACGGCGCGGGAGATGTCCGCCAGCTCCCGGCGCACCTCCCTGCGGGCGCCCTTCACCCGGGCGATGCGCATGTCGTCGTAGCTCGTGGTCTGGTGTCGCATCCACGCGATGACGGCGGCCTCGGCGCGGCGCTCCAGGGGGATGCGCTCGGTGCGGGCCACGGTGCCGCTGCCCACGGGGGTGGCATGGGTGGCGACGAGCACCGCCATGCGCTTGGCGTGCGGCAGCCACGCCGGGGAGAAGGCGAGGAAGCGCAGCACCGCGTTGGCGAAGTCGACCTCGTAGGCCTCCTGCTCGCGGGCGCGGCGCTCGCGTCCCGCGGCCAGCTTCTTCTCGTAGGCGGGGGTGGCGCGCTCGGCCTCGAGGGCGGCGCGGGCGTGGAGGATGTGCGCTTCCGGCGCCCACACGCCCCGGGAGAAGAGCTTGCGGCCCACCTTCTCCGCCACGGTCCAGGAGGGCCCCGCCGCCTTCACGCGGCGGGTGAGCCCGGCGTCACCGGGGGGGAGCAGGGCCCAGCCGTCCGGCACGGTGAGCACGCGGCCATCTGGCGCGCGCACACGGCGAGGGTCCGAAGTCGGCGCGAAGGTCAGGGATTCAGGCATGGTGAAGTCCGAGGTCGGGGGCGGCCACATAGCATGGGTGCCTCCAACCCTGGTAAATGGCCCCCTCGCGTCGGCGGTTGACTGGCGCGGGAGGCCCTCAACGCGTGGGAAGTGCCGGCATGTCCCTCCTCAGGCTCACGTTCCTCGGTACCTCCGCCGCGCAGCCCACGCTGCACCGGAACCTGTCCGGACTCGCGGTGAAGGCGCACGCGGACCTGCTGCTCTTCGACTGTGGAGAGGGCAGCCAGCGGCAGATGGTGCGCTATGGCACCGGCTTCACCGTGGACGCGGTGTTCTTCACGCACTTCCACGCGGACCACTACCTGGGCATCATCGGCTTCTTGCGCACGCTGGGCATGACGGGGCGCTCCGAGCCCATGCACCTGTACGGCCCGACCTCCGCGAAGCGCCTGCTCCACCAGGCCGTCCACCTGGGCGTGGAGTCCATGTCCTTCCCGGTGGAGATTCACGAGCTGAAGGACGGTGACGTGGTGCCGCGCAAGGGCTACGCGGTCCACGCGGTGGGCGTGGACCACCGCATCAACGCCCTGGGCTACGCGTTGGTGGAGGACGGCCGCCCCGGGCGCTTCAACCTGGACACGGCGCGCGCGCTGGGCGTGCCGGAGGGCCCCAGCTTCGGACAGCTCCAGCGGGGCGAGCCGGTGACGCTGGAGGACGGGCGGACGGTGAAGCCGGAGGACGTGCTCGGCGCGCCGCGCCCCGGGCGCCGGCTGGTCATCTCCGGGGACACGCGCCCGTGCCCGTCGCTGGTGAAGGCCGCGAAGGACGCGGACCTGCTGGTCCACGAGTCCACCTTCTCCGACGACGAACAGGAGCGGGCCGTGGAGACCCGGCACTCCACCGCGCGGGAAGCGGCGCGCGTGGCGCGGGAGGCGGGCGCACGGCGGCTGGTGCTCACCCACCTCTCCAGCCGGCACGACACCGACCCCTCGAAGCTGCTCACGCAGGCGCGTGAGGAGTACCAGGGGCCGGTGGAGGTGGCCTTCGACGGGTTCACCGTCGAGCTGCCCCTCCGGGACTGAGGCTACTGAATCTTCTCGGACTCGGCGCGCAGGGAGGAAGCGGACTCGGCGTCCACGCGCTGGACCAGCTCCCACTCCAGCGCCTCGTCCCGGGTGATGTTGCCGCCGTCGGCCCGGACGGCGGGCTCGGAGATGTCGCTGGCGCGGCCGGACGTGTTGGAAGCACCCGCGGACTCCGTGACGAGCTGCCGGGTGAGCTCCACCGAGCACTGGCCCGGGCCCTTCTCGATGCCGCGCACCAGGTAGCGCACCTGGGTGGTGCCCAGCGACGACGGGGCGCCCTGCATCAACCACTCGGTGGTGGCCTCGAAGCCGCTCTGGCCCGCCTTGAAGGAGTAGCCCTTCTCCTTCAGCAGGGCGAGCGCCTGCGGATACACCTCCGCCACGGGCTTGCGGTAGACGTGGTTGCGCGCCTTCTCCAGCAAGAAGGCTTCACGGCGGCGGCCGGCGCAACCCGCGGTGGTGAGGGACAGCGCGGCGACCACGAGGAGCGCGGCGGCGCCGCGCGACAGCATCGACAGGTTCATTTCTCAGGACTCCACGGGAGTGTGAGGCGGCTCAACATCCCTCAACCCGCTTCCCGCAGCCAAGTCTCCCCGGGGATGGTTTCCCAGGGCAAGCATTCCACCCGCTCCGTCCGTATGGGTGCCCATGCGTCCAGCGCCGCACATCCAGGCACCTTCCGCCGCCGCGCCCGGCCAGGGAGATGCACATGATGGGCCTCCCACATGATTCCCATCAGCGACGACAACCCCACCCTCCGCACTCCCGTCGTGACGTACCTGCTGCTCGGCACCATCGGCTTCGTCTGGGTCTTCATCCAGGGCGCGGGCCTGGACGCCTACCGGCTGGCGGCCAGCGTCTGCAACCTGGGCATGGTGCCCGGCGAGCTGACGGGCGAGGCGGCGCTGGGCCAGTACGTTCCCCTGGGAGACGGGCTGGCGTGCGTGGTGGACAACGAGTCCATCAACCTCCTCACCCCCATCACCTCCATGTTCCTGCACGGCGGCTGGGGACACCTGCTGGGCAACTGCCTCTTCTTCTGGGTCTTCGGCAACAACGTCGAGGACAGCATGGGCCGCCTGCGCTTCGTGGTGTTCTACCTGCTGTGCGGACTGGCGGCGGCGGCGGCGCATCTCCTGGTGGACCCGGGCTCGCCGGTACCCACGGTGGGCGCGTCCGGCGCCATCTCCGGCGTCATGGGCGCGTACCTGCTGCTCTATCCGCGGGTGCGGGTGAACATGCTGTTCATCATCGTCATCTTCATCCGTGTCTTCCCCGTGCCCGCGTGGGCGGTGCTGCTGTGGTGGTTCGGCGTGCAGCTCTTCAGCGGCCTGCCCCAGCTCAACACGGTGAGCGCGGAGGCGTCCGGCGGCGTCGCCTTCTGGGCGCACATCGGCGGCTTCGTGGCGGGCATGGCGCTCATCAAATTGTTCCAGAACCCGCGCTACACGAACCAGCGCACGTCGATGCGCCACCGGCTCCATCCCAACCATCCGTGACCCACGCGACCGGCAGGCGCGGCCCCTGCTTGGCCTCTCCTTCCAGGTGCGCCAGAGTGTCGCGCCGGACGCGCCAGGAATTGGCGCGGGCTTCCAGACAGGTGCCAGACATGACGCTGCGACGACTCGGTGGTGGACTCCTCGGGGCGGTACTCCTTCTGACAAGCCTTTCGGGCTGCACCCGGCGTGTGCCGCCCGCGGATGACAACCCGGCCCCCGTGCCGGAGCCCACCGCCACCACGACGGTGTACGTGGCCCAGCGCATCCGGACGCTGGACCCGGCGAAGCCCCAGGTGCAGGCGCTCGCGGTGAAGGACGGCAAGGTGCTGGCCACCGGCACGAAGGACGAGGTGCTCGCCGCCGCCGGCAAGGACGCGCGCGTGGTGGACCTGGGCAGCGCCACGGTGGTGCCGGGCCTCACCGACGCGCACGGTCACCTGGCGGGCCTGGGCCGCGGCCTGGTGACGGTGGACCTGGAGGGCGTGGACACGAAGGCGGAGGCCCTGGAGCGGCTCGCCTCGGCGCCCTCCTCCGCGTTCCAGGGCGAGTGGCTGCTGGGCCGCGGCTGGGACCAGAACGACTGGCCGGAGAAGACCTTCCCGTCGCGCGCGGACCTGGACACGCGCTTTCCCACGCGGCCGGTGGCGCTGAGCCGCGTGGACGGCCACGCGCTGTGGGTCAACGGAGAGGCGCTGCGCCGCGCCGGCATCACCCGTGACACGAAGGACCCGGCGGGCGGGCGCATCCTCCGGGGCGAGGGCGGAGCGCCCACCGGCATCCTGGTGGACAACGCCATGACGCTGGTGGAGGCCGTGCTGCCGCCCGCCACGGACGCGCAACACGCGGCGCAGTTGACCGCGGCGCTCCAACGCGCCGCGCAGGTGGGCCTCACCGGCGTCCACGACGCGGGCATGGACCTGCGCACCTTCCGCCTGCTCCAGCGCTGGGACAAGGAAGGCAAGCTGCCGCTGCGCGTCTACGCCATGGCGGATGGACAGACGGGCGACCGGGAGACATACCTGAAGGACGGCCCCCATGAGGGGCGCATGCTCACGATGCGCGCGGTGAAGCTCACCCTGGATGGCGCGCTGGGCAGCCGCGGCGCGGCGCTGCACCAGGACTACAGCGATGAGCCCGGCCACCGCGGCCTGCTGCTGCTGTCGCCCGAGGAGTACGAAGCGCGCGTGCGCGCCTTCATGGCGCGGGGCTTCCAGGTGTGCACGCACGCGATTGGAGACCGGGCCAACACGGTGGTGCTGGACGTGCTCGCGCGCGCGGCCGAGGCCACCGGCACGCTCCAGTCCGGCCGGCACCGCGTGGAGCACGCGCAAATCATGCGCCCCGAGGACATTGAACGGCTGGGCCGGAGCGGCTTCATCGCCAGCGTGCAGCCCACGCACGCCACCAGTGACATGCCCTGGGCACAGACGCGCGTGGGGCCGGAGCGCATCCGCGGGGCCTACGCGTGGCAGCGGCTGAAGGCGTCCGGCGCGGTGCTGGCGCTGGGCAGCGACTTCCCCGTGGAGCGGCCCAACGTGCTGGCGGGCCTGTACGCGGCGCGCACGCGCCAGGACCTCCAGGGCCTGCCGGAAGGCGGCTGGTACGGCGAGCAGCGGCTCAGCGGACAGGAGGCGCTGGAGGGCTTCACCGTGGGCGCGGCGCACGCGTCCTTCGCGGAGACCCGGCGCGGCCGGCTCCAGCCCGGCATGGACGCGGACTTCGTCGCGCTGTCGGTGGACCCGGTGGATGGGCCCGTCACCGCGCTCCCCGTCGCCGAGGTCCGGATGACGGTGGTCGCGGGTGTCGAGGTGTTCCGGGCCTTCCAGCGTTGAGCGGAGCGGCTGGGAATTGGTGCGGGCTGGTATTTCCGCCGTGTCGTGGAGTGCTCTAGCATACGGCTTTGCCGCAAGCCTCCTGTGAGCCAAGGCCGGCTCACAGGTTGGAGCGGGGGGTATCGCAAGCGTGACAGCCTCATTGTCTGGTGTGAATTACAAGGGCTTCACCGTCCAGAACCTGCTGGCCTACGTGCACGAGCGCTTCGGCGAGGACACCGCGCGCACGGCCGTGGAGTCGCTGCTCCCCGAGCTGCAACCCCACGCGGACCCGCGCACGACGCTGGCGGTGGGCTGGGTGCCGGTGGAGACGTACTTCGGCATCATCCAGCACGTGGTGGACCGGCACTTCGACGGGAAGCCGGAAGGGGCTCACACGGTGGGCTACGAAGTCACCCTGCGAGACATCCACTCCATCTTCAAGATGGTGCTGCGCTTCACCACGCCCAACATGGTGCTGGGGATGGCGCGGCGCATGTGGCGCTCCTACTGCGACCAGGGGGAGCTGGTGCACCAGGAGGAGAACGGCACGGGCATGCTGCTGCTGCGCCAGTTCACCTACCAGACGCCGGTGGCCCTCCATGAGATGGCGGGGGGCTTCAAGGCGTACCTGGAATGCTCCAGCGCCAAGAATCCGCGCGTGGAAATCATCGCGCCGGACCCGGACGGGACGCTGCGCTGGCGCATCGTCTCCGGGTAGCGAAGGCTGCCCGGTGCGGTCCGGGCAGCCCACCGCGGGTTACAGGTCCGCCGTGTAGCTGAGCGCCTGGATGCGGCGGTTGAGCGCCTTCTGCGCCTCCTGCCGCTGGTTGGACAGCTTCGTCAGCTCGGCGGCGATGGCCTCCAGCCGGTCCTCCTGCTCGTTGAGCTTGGAAACGAAGCGGTCCGCCAGCTCGCGCTGCGACGCGCCGCTCTTCAGCGATTCGATGTTGGAGCGGATGCGCTCCTGGTCCCGGAAGAGCTGGTTGCGCTCCTCCAGCAGGCGCTGCTCCTCCTTCGCCAGCGCGTCCACCTGCTCCCGCTGCGCGACGACCTCCTTCAGCGCGCCCGCCATCTTCTCGTCGATGAAGCGCTGCGACACGAAGTAGGAGACCTCGTCCACCCCCATGCTGGAGACGAGGTACTGACGCTGTCCGCGCGTGCGCTCGGTGACGGTGAACGAGTCCTGCGCCCCGGCGGCCAGCTCCCGCTTGAAGCGCCAGTAGCCCTCCGTCGTCTCCGCCGCCTCCGGGCTGTCCTTGGCCAGCTCCCAGCCCTGGCGCGGGTGCTCCACGTACAGCACCTGCGCCCGCGGCGCCTTGTTGCGCGACAGGTACGTCGTGCGGCGCAGGTGGAAGTACTCCGCCATCAGCATCCCGGCGTTGACCACCACGCGGAACACCGGCCCGTCCTCCGTGCGGTCCTCAATCGACACCACGCAGCCCAGCTCCACCGCGTAGGGCACGAAGCGCCGGTCGTTGGGCTTCATCGTGTCGAGCATCGCCTCGCCCACGTAGCGCTCGTCCTCCGTCACCGTCACCGGGCCGCCCTCCAGCGTGAGGCCCGTGGTGTTCTTCAGCTCGATGCACGCCATGGGGTTCTTCTCCCGCGTGGACCGGTTGTAGAGGAGCACCCGCTTGCCCTCGAAGGGCTTGTGCAGAATCGGCACCAGCGCGCTCTGGTTGCGGTGCACCGTCACCGGCCGGTCCACGCCGTACTCGAAGAGGTCTCCGACTTCTTTCGTGAGCGTCGTCACCGGGGCGCTCTGCGCCATCACCTCGCGCAGCTTCGGGCCGCCAGGGCCTCCCACGGACACCGGCCCCCCTCGCTCCGCGCGCGAGCGGCGCGGCGCGGACGCGGGCGCCGGGGCAGGCATCGCGGACATCATCGGCGCGGCCATCTCCGCGTCCCGCAACATGTCCGCGGCGCCCCCGAAGCTCTCCTCCGGAATCACCGGCGCGGCGGCGGCCTCCGTCTTCACCTCCACCACCGGCCGCTTCATGTACCGGGGGTTGTAGAGGTCATGCACGAAGGACACCGGCAGCCCGGCGATGAGCGACAGCTTCACGTCCACCCAGTCCTCGTCCCCGGTGTTGTCCACCAGCGCCCAGCCCTGGAGCAGCGGCGGCTCCCCCTCATCCAGGAGGATGCGGTAGCTCGTCTTCCACACCGGCGACTCCACCACGTAGCTGACGAACAGCTCGCGCTCGCCCTCGCCCGACGTGAGGATGGCCATCCGCTTGGAGTCCTTCTTGTACGAGGACAGCACCGTGGCCAGGTAGAACTCCAAGTCCTTGCGCACCGCCTCGTCCAGGAACTCCAGCTCGGACACGTCCAGGATGTCGAAGGTCCGCAGCGAGGCGCCCACCAGCAGCGACAGGAACGGGCGCACCAGGCTCGTCTCGCCCGCCGCCACGGCCAGCGAGTCCAGGCCGATGATGGAGCCCTCCACCTGCGCGCCGCCCACGCGCACCCGCACGCGCGCGCCTTTAATCTGCCCCAGCAGCGCCGTGAGGCTGCCGTCCTCCGGGATGCGGATGGTGGCCTCCGCCAGGAGCTGCTCCAGCGGCTTCGTGGAGTCGTAGCTCACCGCCGACACCGAGCCGCCCGACAAGTCGAGCACCGTCAGCGACTTCAGCACGTCGTTCATGTCGCGCGCCTTGAAGTCGAGGTTGAGCGTGTCATTGCCACGCACCTTCCCCCGGCGCTCGAAGTAGCCGACGCCATGCTTGTAGAGAACGACGCGGCGGATGGACAGGTTCGTGGTCATGCGACCCGGTGTATCAAGGTCCGACAGGGGTGACGCAATGCCCCTCACCGCCGAGGTCGTTCGAATGCGAAAGCCTGTCGCCTCCTCCCTGTCCCGCCCCGCGATGCTGTTGTGCGCGGCCCTGACCCTTGGCACGAGCTGCAAGAGCGTGGAGCCCCACACCACACCCTCCGACGGCACCACCGCACCGCCGGAAGTTTCCACCCAGGCGCCTGTGACGGAGACGGAGACGGAGACGGAGACGGAGACGCCAACGCGTCGCGGCAACTCGCCCTGGCTGCGGGCTCGCGTGGGCGACCGCGTGGCGTATTCCTTCTCCGCCAACCGCAAGGCCATGGGCCGCCAGCAGCCCGGCACCGCGCCCGCGTCCGCGGTGGCCGGCGTGGTGACGCTGGAGGTCGTGGCGGTGGAGCTGCCTTGGGTCTGGGTGACGATCTACTTCACCGAGGATGGCGGCGCGCCTTCACGGCAGCCGATGCTGGCGCGGCCGCTGGTGGTGCCCGTGCGAGCCGATGAGTCACGTGCGCTGGAGGTCCCCCGTGAGGGCAAGCAGAGCACCGAGCAGCTCACCGCCGCGGGCCGCCACTGGGAGGCGAAGCGCTACCTCAACGACAAGCGGATGATGGATGGTCCCCTGGAGAACCGGCTCTACGCGGCGACGCCGGGCCCGCTGTACCTCACCCATGGCCTGCTCGACGCGAGCACCACGCTGGCGGGCTTCGGAACGGGCGGCGGCGCCCAGCTCACCCTGGTGGAGGCGCGCCAGGGACAGGAGGGTGGCACCGGCCAGCCTCCGGCGCTCGACCGCCCTTGGGGCCCGGGCACCTGGTTCGACGTGCGGATGGAGACGGACGGCGCCACGTCCGTGCTGCGCACCTGCCAGGCCGCGGAGCGAGGCTTCATCCTGCGTCAACAGGTGACGCCGCCCACGACAGGCGCGGCGTGCCCGGACTTCGCGCAGGCGGAAGCCGTGCCCCTGGAGGAGGCGGTGCTGGCGCGCATCTGGGAGTCCCTGGACACACGCCAGTGGCCCCCGGCGCCCACGGGCCTCGCACCGATGAAGCGCGAGACGATGACGGTGGGCGCGCACCGCGTCCCGGCGCTCCAGTTCGAGACCGCGCAGCCCCAGGCGAACAACGTCCGCGTCCAGGTCTATGCCGCCGACCCCTGGGAGGATGAACTCTCCGGGCTGGCCCACGAGGCCCGCTTCCAGCCGCTGAGCGACCGCACCACGCCCAGCGGTGGAGGCGCGCAGCTCACGGACTGGGGCGTGTGGGTGCCGGGCAGCACGCCGTAGGCGCCTTGTGTCTAGGCTCGCGCGCGCGCGTCGAACAGCGCGCGCAAGCCGTCCACGAGCGCGTTGGCGCCATACGGCTCGCCCAGCGTGTCGAGCGCGTCCCGGAGCGCGCCGAACAGCGCGCGGGAGTGCTCCGGATTCCTTTCGCTCCGGTCGATGACATGGCCCACCCGGTCAATCTGCTGCTTCCAGGTGGCCAGCACGCCTTCGTATGACGCGGGGACAGGGACGGCGCTCTCGAGCAGGAGCCCGGCCAGCGCGATGACGTCGGTGAAGTCGTACCGCCGCGTCGTCGCGTCGAAGAAGTCCGCGAGGTGGACGGTGTCGTGCGCGAACCAGAAGCGCACGAAGTCCGCGGCGGTCTGCTTCGCGTGCTCCAGGTCGACCTCGACCAACGGGTGCAGCGCCCTGTCGACGTCGGTGATGAGCGAGTCCTTGATGCTCACCCGCTGCAAGGCCTTGCTGTCGAAGGCGCGCGTCGGCAGCGAGCGCAAGAAGGTGCCCTTGAACTCCACCACCTCCAGCTTCGGCAAGCGCGTGAGGACCTCTGGGAAGTCCCGGAGCACCTTCACCTTGCGCCAGCCTCCGAAGGCGGCGCGCACGTACGAGTAGGGGTTGTTGATGAGGTTGAGGGTGCGCAGCTCGGTGCAGCGCGCCAGCGACTCCGGAAGCCGCCAGAGGCAGTTGGCCTCCAGGTCGAGGTGGACGAGCTTCTCGAGGTTGCCCACCGACTCCGGCAGCTCCCGCAGGCCGTTGCCGCCCAGCCGAAGCTCTCGCAGCTCCGTGAGCTGCCCCAGCTCCTCGGGGAGCGTGCGCAGCTTGTTCCCCGTCAGGTCGAGCTTCTCCAGCCGGCGGAAGTGAAACAACTCCGCGGGCAGGGTGCCGAGATTCTTGTGGGTCAGCGCCAGGCTCTTGAGCGTGTCGGGCGCCTCCAGCTTCTTGGCCATCTGCTTGCGGAACTCCGCGCGGACGCTCACCGGCGTCTCCAGCAGATTGGGCTTCCGCTCCGCCAGCCGCTCGCGCGCGAGCGAGAGGTCCACCTGGCCTTCGGGCTTCTTGAGGACACCGGAGACGAAGACACCCTTGGCGTCGTGCGGGTCGCTCGCGTCTTCCACGCCGTCCGCCACCGGGAAGATGCTGGCGCCCCAGCCGAGGTAGCGCAGCGCGTTCGTCTTCCCCGCGACGGTCACCGCGTGCTCGGTGGCCACGATGCGAGCGTCGAGGTCGCCGCCCACGTCGAGGTGGCCGTGGTTGTAGACGCCGACCAGTTCGTTCGTGCGAACGCTCCCGTTGACCCGAATCTGCGAGCCGCCGACGCCGACGCCGCTGGCGGCGAGGGAGCCTTCGACCTGAAGGAAGGGCCCGGTGTCGTCCTCGAAGTTGAGCAGGCACCCCTCGATGGTGAGCGTTCCCCGCACCAGGAGCCCCACCAGGGGAGACGGCGCATCCTTCTCCGGTGACAGCAGCCCGAACCCGTCATCGAGGATGAGGTCGTGAGGAACAACCAGGTCACCGTCGTGCACGAGCACGCGAGCGGTGGCGCTCTCCGCGCTGGCAGCGACCTTCAGCTCGGCTTGCAGCTCCGAGAAAGGAACCGCGCGGAGCCCCAGCTCGGCGGAGAAGAAGCCCTTCTCCACTTTCGCGCGGAGGTTCTTGTCGCAGAAAGCGAGCGCCTCGGCTTCAGTCTCGAACACCTTTTCGGTCTGCTTCGACTTCCCGCCGAGCGGGCCCTCACGCAGCGTCACGGCCGTGCCGCTGCGCTCGAAGGACCAGGTCCGCTCCGTCCCTTTTTCGCGGGAGACAAGTGAAAGGGATGCGCGAGGCGCGGGAGCGGGCAGCTTGGAATCAGGCATCACGCCACGATACCAACTCCCGCGCGGTCCTCATGAATTCGCCACCCGCGATTAGCCCGCGATGGAGACCTTCACGTCGATGTTGCCGCGCGTGGCCCGCGAGTACGGGCACACCTCGTGGGCCGCCTCCATCAACTTCTGGGCCTCGTCGTTCGGGATGCCCGGAAGGAGCCCCTGGAGCTCCACCGCGAGCCCGAAGCCGCCGTCCGGCGTCTTGCCGATGGTGACGGTGGCGCGCACGCCCGCGTCGTTGCCCAGGTTCTTCCCCTGCATGCGCGCCACCAGCCGCAGCGCGCTCTCGAAGCAGGCGGAGTAGCCCGCCGCGAAGAGCTGCTCCGGGTTGGTGACGGCGCCGCCCGCGCCCCCCAGCTCCTTGGGCATGGCCAGGGGCAGGTCCAGGACGCCGTCCTCCGACTTCACGCGACCGTTGCGACCGCCGTGGGTGGTGGCGGAGGTGTTGTACAGCGGGCTGATAGCGACGGGAGCCATGGTGTTCTCCTTGAGCGTTACTTCGAGGAATCAACGTGGGACTGCGAAAGCACTTCGAAAAGACGTTGGATGTCGCGGCGCAGGCGGGTCGCCTCCTCCAGCGTCAGCCCCAACTTGCAGGCCATCGCCTCGGGAATGGACGTGGCCTTGCGGCGCAGGGCCCGCCCTTCGGACGTCAGGTGGATGCGCACCGAGCGCGCGTCCTCCGCGCTCCGCTCCCGCCGCACCAGGCCCTGAGACTCCATCCGCTTGAGCAGCGGCGTGAGCGTCCCCGAGTCCAGGTACAGCCGCTCCCCCATCCCCTTCACCGTCTCCCCGTCCGTCTCCCACAGCACCAGCAACACCAGGTACTGCGGGTACGTCAGGCCCAGCCGTGACAGCAGCGGCGCATACGCCTGCGTCATCGCCCGGGCCGCCGCGTAGAGCGGGAAGCAGAGCTGCCGGTCCAGGCTGAGCGGGTCATCCATCGACATGGGAGATGAATAGGGCGCAATTCAATTGTGCGCAATCAAATCGGACACGAAAAAGCTCCCGGCGCCTGGGCACCGGGAGCGCTTCGCTGCGTCACGTCAGGGCTGGCTCAGCGCCCGGCGACCGTGGTGTCGTCCTCGCTGAGGGTGGCCTCGGCGGCGGCGACGGCGGCCTCGATGTCCAGCTTGCCGCTGGTGCTCACCTTGCCCTTGAGGTCGGCGTCCACTTCCACCGTCTGGACCAGCAGGTCACGCACCTGCGCGGCCGTCAGTTCGGGGTTGGCGGCGAACATCAGCGCCGCGGCGCCCGCCACCGTCGGGGTGGCCATGGAGGTGCCGCTCATCTCCTCCCAGCCGCCGCCCGGGACGGTGCTCAGCACGTCCTCGCCCACCGCGGCCAGCTCCACGACCTTGTCCCCGTGGGAGGAGAACCTCGCGAGCTTGTCGTTGTTCTTGTCCATGGACGCAACGGTGATGACGTTGGGCAGGTCGATGTTGGCGGGCATGTCCGGCACGTCGTTCAGGTTGCTGCCGTTGCCGTTCGCCGTGGCCGCGACGAGGAGGATGTCCGCGTCGGCCAGCTTCTGCACCGCGTCCGTCCAGCGCTTCACATCCGCCGGGTTGCGGTACTCGTTGCCGAAGCTGGCGTTGACGGCGCGGATGTTCACGCCGTGCTCGGTCTTCATCTTCACCATGTAGTCGACGCCGCGCTCGAAGTTCGTGAGCAGGTCCGCGCCGTTGTACAGGCCGCCCAGGCTCATGATCTTCGCCTTGCCCGCGGCGACGCCGGTGTTGCCCTCGCCGTTGTCCTCGGCGGCGATGATGCCGGCCACGTGCGTGCCGTGGTCCGTGCCGCTGCCGCGCATCACGTCGCCGCTGTTGTAGCCGACGTTGTAGCCGTAGACGTCGTCCTTGACGCCGTTGCCGTCGTTGTCGATGCCGTCACCCGCGACCTCGTTCGGGTTGACCCACATCGCGTCATCCAGGTCGGAGTGCTTGAAGTCCACGCCGCCGTCGAACACGGCGATGACCGGCGGGCCGGAGAGCGGCTTCTGCGGCTCCTCGATGGGGCCCGTCGCCTGGCCCGCGGCGTCCAGGCTCCAGCTCTTCAGGGTGCCCGTGTCGCGGCGCGCCTTGTCCTCGACAGAGAGCGTCCAGGTGCCCTTGGTGGACTCGCCCTTGAAGGCGGCCAGGTCGAAGTTGCCCTGGATGTTGTCCGCGCTGCCGCCCGTGCGGTTGTGGAGGGTCTCCGTCTTGCCGGAGGGGCTGGTCAGCTTGACGACCAGGTCACCCTTGTAGGTGTGCGCCAGGTCCAGGTTCAGCTTCAGCGAGTCCAGCTTCACGTCCTGGTCGAAGGACACGGTGGACGTCGTCGTCTGGAGGTCGTTCACCTTCGCGTTGGGCGTGGCGGACGCCTGCAGCGTCACGGGCGCGCGGGCCGCGCTCTCCGCGAAGGGCCGCACGGCGACGTGGCCGGAGCCGAAGGTGAAGGCCGAGGCCGGCAGCGCCGACGGGGTGCCCGGGGGCAGGCCCGTGGGGCGGTCCACGAAGTTGCCCTTCGGGCGGTCCACGAAGTTGGAGCCCCGCGCGCCACCCGTGGGCGCCGAGTCGAAGCCGTCCTTCGCCGTCTGGACCGGCGTCTTCTCCACCGGCCTGGCCGCGGCCGGTTTGGCCGTGTCATCAGCGCGGGTGGACTGCGACACGGGCGACTTCGGCTTGCGAGAGATTTCCATGGTGGGGGTGCTCCGTGGGGGGCAGAAAAAAACGCCGATAAATGATTGTCGCATTGTGTCGGACAAAGTTTCCAGTGGGCGGCCATTAGCCGCGTCAGTGCCTCCCACCCCCGGCCGACATGCTACATGCCGCGACGCGGCCCCCAGGGACGACGCCAGGAGAGAGGACGGGAGGTCTGGAATGCCAAGGACGGTCACCGCCACGCGCTACGTGACGCCATTGAGGGAGGGCGGCTCGCTGCCCGCCATCATCGAAGCGGACGACGCGGGGCTCTACGTCGTGAAGTTCCGGGGCGCGGGCCAGGGCGCCAAGGCGCTCATCGCCGAGCTCATCGCCGGGGAGCTGGCCCGGGAGCTGGGACTCCGCGTGCCGGAGGTCGTACTGGTGGAGTTGGACCCGGCGCTGGGGCGCAACGAGCCGGACTCCGAGATTCGTGAGCTGCTCAAGGCCAGCGCGGGCCTCAACCTGGCGCTGGACTACCTCCCGGCGTCGGTGACGTTCGACCCGGTGGCGGACCCCGTGCCCACCGCGGCGGAGGCGTCCGGCATCGTCGCCTTCGACGCGTACATCACCAACGTGGACCGCACCCCACGCAACCCCAACCTGCTGACCTGGCACCGGAACCTGTGGCTCATCGACCACGGGGCCTCGCTGTACTTCCACCATTCGTGGGACGACTGGGAGGCGCGCAGCCAGGGCCGCTTCGCGCCCATCAAGGACCACGTGCTGCTGCCCTGGGCCACGGCGCTGACGGAGGCCGGCAGGCACCTGGGCGCGCGCATCAGCCGGGACGGGGTGGAGCGAATCGTGGGGGCCATTCCGGAGGCGTGGCTCACGAGCACCGAGTCCCCCTTCCCCACCGCCGAGGCCCACCGCGCCGCCTACGCCACCTGGCTGCTGCGCCGGCTGGAAGCGGTGCCCGCGTTCATCGAGGAGGCGGACCGTGCCCGCGCCCAGCTCGTTTGACTACGCCATCATCCGCGTCGTCCCGCGCGTGGAGCGCGAGGAGTTCATCAACGCGGGCGTCGTCCTCTTCTGCGCCACCCAGCGCTTCCTGGGCGTGCGCGTGGAGCCGGACGCGGCGCGGCTGAAGGCGCTGTGGCCCGACGTGGACGTGGACATGATTCGCGGCCACCTGGAGAGCTTCCGCCGCGTGTGCGAGGGCGGGAAGGGCTCGGGGCCCATTGGCCGGCTGTCCCAGAAGGAGCGCTGGCACTGGGTGGTGGCGCCGCGCAGCACCATCATCCAGACGGGGCCGGTGCACTCCGGGCTGTGCACCGAGCCCCAGGCGGCGCTGGAGCACCTGCTGGACACGGTGGTGCGGCTGAAGCGCGCTACTCCCGCGCCCGGCGGCCGGTGAAGCGGACGGCGGAGGCGCAGCCGGAGGCCACCGTGGAGCCGGTGACGGGGTCCCGCTCGACGTGCTCGTTGCGGACCCAGACGGTGCCCTGGATGGTGTCTTCCAGCTTCTTGGTGTCGATGGCGATGCGGAAGGCGTGCTCGTTGCCCAGGGCGGACAGCTCGTGCTCCTCGTCCAGGCGCGTCTGGATGTGGAGGAACTGGTAGCCGCCGTCCGCGCCCACCGAGCCCATGAGGACGTCCGGCGCGCCGTCGCCGTTGATGACGTAGGCGTTGTTCGGCGTCTGGAAGTCGATGTCGGGGACCTCGAGGAACATCGAGTCCAGCTCACCCTTCCGGAGGGTCCACCGCTGCTGCGCCTCGAGGCCCACCGCGGGGCCTTGCGCCGGTTGGACGTACTCGGAGCACTCCGTGGGCACGTTAGCCAGCGTCTCCGTGTCCAGCGTCACGTCGTAGAGGTACGTGTCGTCCTCGCCGCACCCCGTGAGCGCCATCACCACGGCGGCCATGGCGCCCCACTGGTCTCCACGCATCGGTCTCCGCTCCTTCCGGCACAGGGCTCGCGCCACTGTGGCGCGAGCGGAGGAGCCTACTCCGTCACGCGCTTGCCCGTGAACGGGATGGTGATGGCGCACTGTGGACTCGTATTCCATGCTCGAAACTTGAGCATGCTTCGAACCCACATGAATCCCTGAATGGTGTCATCCAGGGTCTTGGTCTCGATGACGATGGTGAAAGCCTGATCTGTCCCCGGGTGCCCCATCATGTCGAAGCCTTCCGTGAGGTAGACGAATTGAAATCCCCCACCTGCGGCAGCCGCCCCGGGAATGACGTCTGGCGCGTCATCCTGACGGTCGATGACAAACGACCCGATACCCCGGGTGGAGATTTCGACATCGGGAATCTCCAGCGACATCGATTCCACTTCCCCTTCGCCTCGCTGAAAACGCCACCGCTGCTGCGCCTCCAGTCCTTCAACAGTCCGCTCTTCCGGGACGGCCTGCCTGAAGCATTCAATCGGGACGTTGCTCAGGGCCGCTTCATCCAGCGTCACGTCGTAGACGTACGTGTCGTCCTCGCCGCACCCCATGAGCCCCATCATGGATGCGATTGCCACACCCCACGTGTATCCCCGCATGAACAGCCTTCCCTCGGTAACACCGCTGATGACCCGTTACGGGTTGCCGCGCACCACCTTCTGCCGCGTGCCCGGAACTCTCAGCAGAAAACCACAGGGTGACTGGAACCTGGCTCCATTCGTTGCCGGATGACGTGCATCTCGGCGCCGCGTCCTCGTCTCCCCGCACGAACAGTACGGCCGGGCAGGCAGGGCCTCGGAGTGTCGGCCGCCTGACGCCGTCCCAAGCCAGAGCGGCTGGCGGTTAGTAGTTTCCTCCCAAGGCCCACCGGAGGGAGCCTTCACGCTGCCCATGAGTCCATCCCCGCTGCGAATCGTCACCTACAACGTCCGCTACTTCGGCCACATGCTCCGCGGCCTGGCGAGCACCGTGGGCCCGAAGCGACGGGTCGCCGCGGCGTTGGCGTCACTGGACCCGCTGCCGGATGTCGTCTGCCTCCAGGAGGTGGAGACGTCCTCGCTGCGCAGCAACATCGCCGACCGGCCCAAGCAGCCGGGCGAGACGCAGCTCACCGCCTTCATGGGCCGGATGGTGGAGACGTTCGGCATGTTGGGACGGGAGATGCCCTACGAGGCCTTCTACTTCCGCGCCCACCACTACAAGCTCGGCGAGGTCTCCCTCTACACCACCGGCCTGGCGGTGCTGGTGAACACGCGCAGGCTGGAGGTGGCCACGCACAACGTGGACGCCCCCCAGGCCATCACCCACCACCACGTCCAGCGGCTCAAGGACCGCAAGCAGAGCCGCATCTGCGCGCACATGCGCCTGCTGCGCCGCGAGGACGGGCACCCCTTCCACATCTTCAACACCCACCTCAGCCTGCCCACGCCCTTCGCCCGTGAGTTCTGGGCCACGCGCGACAAGATGGGCTGCGGCGTCAACCAGCTCCACGAAGCCCGCAAGCTGACGGACTTCATGCACGGGCTCACCGGTGACGAGCCCTCCATCGTGTGCGGCGACTTCAACTCACCGCCCGCGTCGCCCGTGTATCGCTACCTCACCACCGACGGCCGGCTCACCTGCGCGCAGGCCGCCGTGGGGCAGATTGACCCGAACGTGTCGCGCGGCTTTCCCACCGCCGGCTTCATGCACATGCGGATGCACCTGGACCACGTGTTCTCCGGCGCCGGCGTGCGCTGGCTCGACACGCAGGAGACGTCGCCTTTCGGGGACCTCCGCAGCCGCTTCCACGGGCTGTCCGACCACATGCCCATCGTCGCGCGCTTCGCCCTGGACAGCGGCAGGACGCTCATCACGCCCCCGCCGGGCTCGATGCCACTGTAGCGGCGGGCTCACGTCCCTTCGGACAGTGCCCGCTCCACCTCGGCCCACGCGTCCAGGAGCTCTCGCGTGCGCAGCTCGGCGAGCGCGTGGAACTCCGGCGCCAGGTGCGCCACCTTGTCCGGGTGGTACTGCACCACGAGCGCCCGGAAGGCCTTGCGCGCCTCATCCAGGGGCGTCCCGGGCGCGATGCCCAGCACCGTCCACGGGTCCTTCTTCGGCGGCTCGGGCGGAGGCACGCGCGTGCCACGGGGCGGCGTGGCCTCATCGTCCCAGGCGGTCCGCTCCCGTGGGCCCGTGGCGCGGGCGTTCGTGCTTGCGGGCCTGGGCGGCGAGCGGGGCGCGGGCTCCGCGCGGCGACGTCCCGGCCGCTGGGCCGGGTCCGGTGGGGGCACGCGCGAGCTGAGCCTGCTCAGGGCCTCCTGCAGGAACCAGAGGTCCTCGAATGGTGTCCCCTGCTTGCGCACGACCGCCGCCGGACGGCCGTCCCGAAGCAGCAGGTAGCCCGTGGCCGCCGCGTAGGCGTCATCCCGGCTGCCAGGGTGGAGCCGGTCGCCCAGGTCTCCCAGCGGGTCTCTCCACATGCCATCCGTGGTGCCCTCGTCGGCCACCAGCACCTGCGACAGCACGTCACCGTGGAGCCGCTCCAGCGTGGCGAAGGGCTCGCGCGTCTCCGGAGGACGCATGGCCGCGCCGTGACGCACGCCCGTCACCAGCAACAACCCACGCGTCGCGTCCACCCGGGCGAAGAGCTGCTCACGCACCTGCCTGTCGGAGAAGAAGAGGACCCACTGCACGGTGGCCAGAGCCTACCCGGTCGCCGCCGTTCCGCGTGGGTTCAGGTGCATGTCATGACCGCCCCAGCGGGGCGGAGCGCGACCCTGGCGTCATCTTCATGACTTCGTCGATACACGACGCTCGTCAGCCCCCAGGTGCACTCCTCCTCGACGGTGGCGCGGGCTTGCGGAAGAGTCTCCGGTGCCCATGCGCTGCTGCCACCGTCACGCCTCCGAGTCCATCCCCTCCGGCCCCCGCCCGTTCTCCCTTCCTGGCGCCACCGAGCACTACGCCGCCGAGCGGCCGGTTCGCGCCGAGCACGTCCGCATCGAGGTCGACCTCGACTTCGACACGCACCGCATCAACGGCCTGTGCACCACCCGCGTCTCCGCCGTCCGTCCCGTCCACACCGTCACCTTCGACGCGGTGGACCTCGACGTGTCGGACGTTCAGGTCGACGGCCGCGCCGCGCGCTTCTCCAACTCCGGCGCCCATGTCCGCGTGGAGCTGTCCGCGCCGCTCGCCGCCGGACGGGCCTGCGAGGTGGCCATCCGCTACACGGCCCAGCCTCGCCGTGGCCTCTACTTCTGGGCGCCAGACGCCGCCTATCCCCACCGTCCCCGTCAGGCCTGGACGCAGGGCCAGGACATCGACGCGCGAGCCTGGTTCCCCTGCCTGGACACGCCCGCCCAGAAGGCCACGTCCGAGGTCATCGCCACCTTCCCCGAGCCGATGACGTCCCTGTCCAACGGCACGCTGGAGAGCGACCGCGTCCACGACGGGCGCCGCACCCAGCACTACCGGATGGCGCAGCCGCACGCGCCGTACCTCGTCACACTCGTGGTGGGTGAATTCGAGGAGGCCACCGACACCGCGGGCACGGTGCCCCTGCGCTACCTCTTCCCCAAGGGCCGCAAGGAGGACGCGCTGCGCTGCGTGCGCCGCACGCCGGAGATGGTGCGCGTCTTCCAGGAAGTCACCGGCGAGCCCTACCCCTGGAGCAGCTACGCCCAGGTCTTCGTCACCGAGTTCATCCTGGGCGGCATGGAGAACACCTCCGCCACCAGCCTCACCGACACCGTCCTCCACGACGCGCGCGCCCAGCCGGACTACAACGCCGAGCCGCTCATCTCCCACGAGCTGGCCCACCAGTGGTTCGGTGATTTGCTCACCTGCCGAGACTGGCCCCACGGCTGGCTCAACGAGGGCTTCGCCACCTGGTTCGAGCTGCTCTGGAAGGAGCGCGCCGACGGGCAGGACGAGGCCGACCAGCACCGGCTGGTGGACCTGGAGGCCTACCTGGGCGAGGTGCGTGAGCGCTACGCGCGCCCCATCGTCGCGCGGCGCTTCCACGCCCCCATGGATGTCTTCGACCGGCACCTCTACGAGAAGGGCGGGCTGGTCCTCCACGAGCTGCGCCGCCGGCTGGGTGACGACCTGTTCTTCAAGGGCCTGCGCCACTACGTCGCGCGACACCGCCACGGCTCCGTGGAGACGGTGGACCTGGCGCGCGCGTTCGAGGACGCCACCGGCCACAACCTGGACGCCTTCTTCGACCAGTACGTCTTCGCGCCCGGCCACCCCGAGCTGAAGGTCGACGTCCGCTACGACGCCGAGGAAGCGCGGCTGCGCCTCCAGGTGCGCCAGACGCAGTCCACGGCGGACGGCGTGCCCCTCTTCCGGCTGCCGCTGGAGGTGGCGCTCACCGTGGACGGCCGCGACACCGTCCACCGGCTGGAGGTGACGGGCGCGGAGCACGCGTTCCACCTGCCCTGCGCCAGCGCGCCCTCGCAGGTGCGGGTGGACCCTCGGCGCGGGGTGCTCGGCACGCTGGCGGTGGACAAGTCCGCGGGCCTTTGGATGGAGGAGCTGCGTGCCGCACCGGAGATGCGCGCACGCACCGAGGCCGCCGTGGCGCTGGGACGCGACGGCAGCCCCCGCGCGGTGGACGCGCTGGGCACGGCGCTGGCGGACGCGCGGCTGTTCTGGGGCACCCGCGCCGCGTGCGCGAAGTCCCTGGGCCGTATCCGCACCCCCGAGGCCCGCGCGCGCCTCCTGGCCGCGCTGTCCACCGAACATCCCCGCGTGCGCCGCGCCGTGGTGGCTTCGCTCGGCGAGTTCCGCCGCGACGCGGAGGTGGCCTCCCGCCTGCGCGCCCTGGTGAACGGCGGTGACGCCAGCTACTTCGTGGAGGCGGAGGCCGCCCGCAGCTATGGCCGCGTGCGCGCGCCGGACGCGCTGGGCGTCCTGGAGGCCGCGAGCACCCGGCCGTCGCACCAGGACGTCATCGCAGTGGGCGCGGTGGATGGGCTCGCCGAGTCTCAGGACCCGGCGGCCTTCTCCGTGGTGCAGGCGCGCACCGCCTACGGCCACGCGGCTCCGCTGCGCCGCGCCGCCACGCTCGCGGTGGCGAAGCTGGCGGAGGTCGCGGGGCGAAAGCGCGAGGCCGTGGACCTGCTCGCGGAGCTGCTCCGCGACCCCCTCTTCCGCGTGCGCATGGGCGTCTTCGAGGCGGCGCGCAACCTGGGAGATTCGCGGCTGGTGCCCGCGCTGGAGCAGACGCCCCTGCTGGAGGCCGTCGCCCGGCGCGCGGCGCGGGAGACGGTGCGGTTCCTGCGCGAAGGTGAACCGCAAGCTCGCGAGGTGGCGTCGCTTCGCGAAGAGGTGGACCGCCTCAAGGAGGAGACGCGAGCCCTGCGCGAGCGGCTGGAGGGGCTCTCGCTGAAGCCACCCGAGCCGCCGCGTGGTGGCGCGAAGCCCGTCGCTCGCAAGGCCAGCGGCCGGCCACGCAAGGCCACGCGCCGCTAGGCTGGGGCCTGCCCGCTCGCATGCCCGTCGAACCTGGCGTCCGCGCGCCGACCACCGACGAGGAAGGCGCGGGCCGTGCCGCCAATGCCTACTTGTATAGAAAGGGACACGCCCTCCGCATTCCGCGTCGAGGCGTTTCGAGCGCCCCTGTCCCGGGACGCTGGCAATGTCAGCCAGCGCGTTTCCGAGGAGAGCATGGCCTCAGGCATCGACGAGCTCAGCGCGTGGCTGGATGCCGCCGTGGACCCCTTCGTGGCCTGCGACGCCGGTGAGAACGTCTGCTTCCTCAACGCCGCCGCGGAGCGCCTGCTGGGATGGACGCGGGACGAGCTCATCAGCCAGCCGGCGTCCCGGCTCTTTCCCCAGCGGCTGCACCGCCATGAAGGCGAGAGCCTGCTGCGCCACCTGCTCTCCCGGCGGACCGCGCTCGGAGGGCGAGCGACCCGAGTGCTCGCGCGTCGCAAGGACGGCGCTGAAATCATGGTGGAGCTGACGGTGGGCGCCTCCGGCAAGGGCCGCGATGAGCGCATCGCCCTCAACTTCCGCCGCCTGCACGAGGTCGTCGACATCCTGGCCGAACCCGTGGAGCGCGCGCTGCGCGGACGTGATTCGGAGAGCGTTCCTGGTGACGCGCTCTTCCGCACCGTCGTGGAGCACGCGCCCCTGGGCATCATCTACTTCGACCGGAGCGCCATCCTCATCGCGTGCAACGAGCTGTTCGTGAGCATCATCGGCTCGCCCAAGCGCCTGTTGGTGGGCCTCAACATGCTGTCGCTCCGGGATGAGCGCATCCTCCACTGCGTCCGTGAGACGCTGGCGGGACATACCTGCGACTACGAAGGCGAGTACCGGGCCATCACCTCCGGCAAGAAGACGCCGGTCCACGTTCGCTTCGCCCCCTGCTTCAACGCGGCCGGACAGGTGGAGGGCGGCATTGGCATCGTCGAGGACATCACCGAGCGCCGCCGCGCGGAGAGCGAGCGCGAGCGCCTGTTCCGCGAGGCCCAGGAGGCCATCCGCGTGCGCGACGACTTCCTGTCCATCGCCTCGCACGAGCTGAAGACGCCCCTCACCCCGTTGAGCCTCCGGCTGGCCACGCTGGAGCGCCGGCTGGCGCGCGGCGAGCGCGTGGAGCCCTCCACCCTGCGCCAGGCGCGCCTGTACCTCTTGCGCATCACCAGCCTCATCAATGACTTGCTGGATGCCTCACGCATCGAGGCGGGACGGCTGGCCCTGCACCGGGAGGCTACCCGGCTGGAAAGCCTGGTGGAGCACGTCCTCCACGAGCTCGAGCCCCAGCGCGGCGACCACACCGTGCGGTTCGATGCGCCCGAGCAGCCCGTGCAGGTGAACGTGGACCCTTTCCGGATGGAGCAGGTGCTCGCCAACCTGGTGGAGAACGCCTTCAAGTACAGCCCGCACGGAGGCACCGTCCGCGTGAGCTTGCGCCAGCGCGGCGGGCTGGCGCTCCTGTCCGTCTCCGACGAAGGCATCGGCATCCCCGAGGACCAGCAGAAGCTGCTCTTCGACCGGTACTTCCGGGCGCGCAACGCCTCCGCCCGCTCCTTCGGCGGCCTGGGACTGGGGCTCTACATCAGCCGAGACATCGTCGAGCGTCACGGCGGGCGCATCTGGGTGGAGAGCGAGCCGGGCCATGGCTCCACCTTCCATGTCGCCCTGCCGTTGATGGCGGGCACCCCCGCGCAGCCGAACGTCGAGGAACCCGGACAGCTCATCCACTGAAACTCCGCCACCCCGCCCTCCGCAAAAATGACAGGTGTGGGTGTCTTCCATTGGCCAGCAGGCCAGGGGAAGCGCCTGGATTCGCACGCTTCCAGCGCTGGCATGGCGGCTGCTCTAGCGAAAGGCGGAGGATGAACTTCGAGGGAGGATGACCATGATGACCGACACGCCTGCTTGGACTCGTGACAATGAAGGCTGGCTCGTCCGCGTGAAGGTGGGCGGACGCATCCAGGAGGTGCGCTGCACCACGGAGAGCCAGGCCCGCTACTTCGCCACCGTGCTGGCGATGAACCCGCCCGTGCCGTCGAAGCTGCGCAACTAGGGCGGGTCCGGGGTTCAGGGATTGAGGCGGACGATTTCGGCGTTGAGCACGTTGGCGAAGCCCACCCAGCCCAGGTACGGCATCACCATCCAGGCCGCGGGGCGGTCCACGTCCTTGGTGACGGCGACATACGCCGTCACGCTGCCCAGCAGCGCCAGGTTGTCCGCCAGGGCGCGGCGAGGCTGATGCCTGCCGAAGAAGAGCCAGGACCAGGCGGCGTTGCATCCCATCTGGATGCCCCACCAGCCCAAGGCCTGGGAGCGGGCCGCGCCCGCGGGCGCCGTCCAGACACGCCAACCCGACAGGGCGATGAGGCCATACAGCACCGTCCACACCGGGCCGAAGACCTTCGGTGGCGGCTGAAACGAGGGCTTGCGCAGACGCCGGTACCAGCGCGTGTCCGCCGAGCTGACGCGAGCGCCCAGGGCCGCCGCGCCGAACGTCAGGGCGCCGAAGACGCCCAGCGCCACCACGGACTCCTTGCGCAGCGTGGGGTTGAGCGCCGTGCGCAGCACCGGGTCAGGCATGCTTCGTGTCGTCGGCTCCAGCGTCCAGTCCATCCGCGTCCTCCCTTGGCGGAGCACCCGCCATTGTCGGATGGAAGGTGGTACCGGAGACCCCTGGCCGCCACCCCGGCTGGGGCCGGTGTACAAGGCGGATTCCCCTTGCTGACGAAGAGGCGTCTCATGGCGAGCGCAGAGGAAATCCTAGGCTTCTGGTTCGGGCAGCCACGCGAGCGGTGGTTCCTGCGAGACGAAGACTTCGATGATGAATGCCGGCGCCGCTTCCTGCCCGCCGTCGAGCGCGCCGCCGAGGGCGACCTGGACGACTGGCGGGACGCGCCTCGCAGCTGCGTGGCCCTGCTCCTGCTGTTGGACCAGTTCCCGCGCAACCTCTTCCGCGGCACGCCCAGGGCCTTCGCCTCGGATGCGCGGGCGCGCGAGGTGGCCCGGCATGGGTTGGCGCGAGGCCTGGACATGTCCCTGCCGCCGCTGTGGCGGTGGTTCATGTACCTGCCCTTCGAGCACAGCGAGTCCGTCAACGACCAGCGGCTGTCCGTGGCCCTCTTCGAGGTGCTCGCGCTGTATCACGCGGACAGCCAGGAAGCGCTCGACTACGCCCGGCAGCACCGGGACGTCATCCAGCGCTTCGGCCGCTTTCCGCATCGCAACGTGACGCTGGGCCGGCCGACGACTCCGGAGGAAACCGTCTTCCTCCAGGAGCCGGGCTCGTCGTTCTGAGCGTGGGTTACACCCGCGGCTGCGTGCCCGCGCGCTTCTCACCGGCAGGCGCCCCGCGCGCCTCCACGCTCACGCCCGCGGCCAGCCAGCCACGCACCCAGAGGAGGTGCTGCCCCTCTGAATCCAGCGCGAGCTGGAAGCGGTCCGCCAGCGTGTCATGGCCCAGGTCGCGGGCCAGCTCGATGAGCATCTCCCAGCAGGCGTTGTCCGTCAGCTCCGCCACCAGCAGCGCTTCCAACGACTGGCGCAGGTTGGCGCGAGGGTCCGCGATGAGCAGCGGAAGGCCTTGGGACACCACCGCCGTGACGTCCGCGCTGGGCGTCATCGCCGTGGGGTCGGCGCCCAGTGACTTCAGGGCCTCGGTGAGCATGAGGAAGTGGGACAGCTCGTCGTTGTAGATTTTCTCAAGGCCCTCACGCGTGGGCCCGCCTTCCCAGCCGCCGTAGACGTCGAACTTGGCGAGCGCGCCCTCATAGAGCCGGGTGCCGCTGCGCTCGAAGGCCAGCCGCTCGCCCAGCTTGTCGATGAAGACGGTGGGCTTGGAGCCCTTGAGCGCATCCACCGCCGTCTTCGCCACGCCCTTGAGGCTGGCCGGCGGAGGCACGCTGCCCAGGCCTTCGGATTCCCGCGCGTAGAGTTGCCGGACCTGGAGGAGGAGCGAGCCGTCTCCCAGGTGGCTGGGCTGATGCTTCTCCGCCTCCTGGATGATGTCCGCGCTGTCGATGGGCGAGGTGGCCACGCCGGTCCGGTTGCGCCCCATGTCGCTGGTGGTCGTCTTCATGTCAGTGAACCTTCTTTCCCTCGAACGTGGAGCCCATGCGCGGCGTGCGCGCGGCGAGCTCCGTGCCCGGAATCCATTGGTAGCCAGCGGCCACTGTCTCGGACGGTGAGCCGTCGGAGTTGAGCTGGTCGCGCCAGATGTACGAGCGGTGGTCGCGTGGCAGGTCCGCCATCCGCACGTAGTCCTGCCCGTTGGAGGCCATGTCCTCCTCCTGATTCAATGTCTTGCGAACGAAGTCGCGGTGCTCCTTGAAGCCGATGGGCTCCGGCAGCGTGCTGGGGAGCACCTCCGCCGCGTCACGCTTCTCCACGCGCTGGAAGATTTCCTTCACGTAGTGGAGCTGGCCCAGCTCGTAGTCCAGGAAGCGCTGCCATATCTCCTTGATGCGCGGGTTCTTCTCGAAGGCCACGCACGAGTAGAAGTTGTAGACCTCCGTGGCCTCGTGCAGCAGCCACCGCTCCAGCATGGACTCGCCCGGGTCCAGCAGCGACTCGTACATGGAGGTGTGCTGCTCCTCGATGGAGGCAATCTCCGCGTAGAGCTGCCGCGCCGCCGGGTCGCTGAAGAAGGGGCCCACCGTCATGTAGTAGTCGTGCGTCTGGTTCTCCGCCGCGGTGATGCTCATCGCGTGAAGCTTCGTCAGCGGGTGGGCCGTGCGCTTGTCGTAGGGGCGGCGCAGGTCATCCACCGGATGGCGATGCTCCACCGAGGTGGGCCGCCCGGGAATGATATCCGTGTACGACTGGGTGATGGTGTTGGGGTCCTTGCCCTCCAGCCGGTCGTAGAGCGCGGAGTAGCGATACAGGTGGTCGAAGTCCTCGAGCAGGCCGAACCGGTACGTCTGGGCCAGATAGGGGTCCGGCTCGCGCAGGGCCACGCTGGCCGTCACCTCGATGGCCACCTGTTCGAAGCCCAGGGTGGTCTCCAGCGGTGTCTGGTCGGGGGGGTTGAGCCAGTTGATGAGCGTCTGTTCGTACTGCTCCAGCCGGCGAATCATCGCCAGCGGCTCCCGCAGCTCGCGATTCATGCGCGCGAAGGCATGCTTGGTCCGCAGTGCGTCCGCCATGATGCCGTTCATGTAGATGACGCACACGCGGGTGAAGGCGTCGTCATCCAGCTTGCTGAAGGGGCGCCGGACCAGGTCCTTCCAGGTGAAGACCTGTTTGTCGAGCGGGACGCCTTTTTCTTGGAGGATATCCAGGGCCACGTCTGACTCCTTGATTGCGAAAATCCGTGTCGAACCGAGTGCAAAGGTCCGGACGGCACCGACAGGTGGCAAACGACCCACGGGTTTCCGGAAGGGCGACGTTGGAGGCTCCAGCGGCCCGTCTGGCTGCCTGCCGCAGGCACCCTCTGAAAACTCAGGTTTCCCCGTGAATACACGGCCGAGACACCGAGATACGCGAGGTGGCTGCCTTCTCCTCCGCCGCTGGGGTAGTGTTCACTCCAGCACGCTTCGCAAGAGGGGGACGTGGCAGGCGAGCGCTGGAAGACGGTCCGTTCACGGTGGCAGAACCACTGGCGGCTGATGCTGGGCGTGGCGGTGCTGGCCACCACGCTGGCCGCCGTCTGCCTTCACTTCGACGCGAAGCTGGGCGGCCTGCTGGAGGAAGCGGAGCGCTCCGCCTACGACACCGTCGTCACGCGCTTCACCGAGCGGCGCGAGGTGTCATCCCAGGTGGTGCTGGTCACCATCGACCAGCCGAGCCTGGAGCGCATCCGCGCCAACGAACAATACGCGCTCAACTTCGGGAGCTGGCCCTACAGCCGCAACCTCTGGGCGCGCGTGGTGGAACAACTGGAAGCCGAGGGTGCCCGGGCCATCGTGTTCGACGCCGTCATGGACGAGCGCGGCACCGACGAGTCCATGGACCTGACCTTCGCGCAGGTGCTCCGGGAGACGTCCACGCCGTTCTACCTGGGGGTCTCCACCCACGCGAACGCGCCGCTGCTGCCTCCCGCGGACTTCGGAGCGGCGGTGGTGGAGGTGGACACCCCCATCCAGGCGGCGGACACCTTCCCGGAGGAAGCCGGCGCGGAGACGTTCGAGGACGGCGCCCCGGAGGCGGTCCTCCCCACTGTTGCCCCCGAGCAACTGGCACGGGCCATCGCGTTTCCGGTGCGCGCGAACGGCCGGACGCTGCCCGCGCTGGATTACGCGACGTCCTCGGGGGAGCGGCTCCCCAGTCACCCGGTGCCGCCCATTCCCGTGCTGGTGGGCGCGGTGGATGGCTTCGGGCTGGTGGAGCCGGAGTCGGACACCGACGGCTTCATGCGCCGCACGCGCTTCGTCTATTCGGATGGCCCCAATGCCTTCGCGACGCTGCCCGTGCGCGTGGCGGCGGACCTGCTGGGCGCCAGCGCCATCGAGTTCGCCGGGCGCACGCTGCGGCTGGGCTCGCGCACCTACGCCGTGGATGCGGATGGCAGCGCGGGCATCGACTTCGGTGGGCAGCTGCATGACCGCTTCACGAGCGTCCCGCTCATCTCCGTGCTCGACGCGTGGGTGTACCGGGGCCAGGGCCAGCCCACGGGGCTGCCGCCGGACGTCTTTCGCGGCAAGGTGGTCGTCATCGGCGGCAACGCGGTGGGGCTCAACGACGTCAAGGCCACGTCCTTCTCGTCGCATGAGCCCGGCGTGGTGAAACAAGCGGCGGTGCTGGACACGCTCCTGGGCAACGGCCGCTTCATCACCCGCGCGCCGCTGGGGGTGAGCCTGGCGCTCGTCTTCGGCGTGGCCTTCGCGTCGGTGGTGCTGCTGATGACGACGCGCTGGACGCCGCTGGAGATTGCGTGGCCGCTGGGGCTCTACGCGGGCATGAGCTGGGTGACGGGCCCTGTCCTCGGACTGACGAACACCTACGTGCTCACCGCCCTGCCCGCGCTGGCGGGCGTGCTGGCCAGCGTCAGCGCGGTGGCCTTCAACCACCTGGTGGCCAACGAGGAGACAGCGTTCATCCGGCAGGCCTTCAGCCGCTTCATGGAGCCCAAGCTGGTGGAGCAGATGATTGCCCAGCGCGAGCTGCCTCGGCTGGATGGGGAGAATGTCGAAATCACCGCCTTCTTCAGCGACATCCGGGGCTTCTCCACCTTCAGCGAGCGCTTCAAGGACGACCCGCGCAACCTGGTGCGCCTGCTCAACACGTACCTGACGCGGGTGAGCGCGGCGCTGCTGAAGGAAGGTGGGTGCCTGGACAAGTACATCGGTGACGCCGTGGTGTGTCTCTTCGGCGCGCCGATGCGACAGGTGGACCACGCGCTGCGCGGCTGCAAGGGCGCGCTCGCGGCGAAGGCGGCGGTGGACCGGCTTCGCGACGAGTTCCGCGTCCAGGGGCTGCCGGACATGTACACGCGCATCGGCGTGAACACCGCGGTCAACTTCGTGGGCAACTTCGGCAGCGAGCAGCTCTTCAGCTACACCGCGATTGGCGACGGGATGAACCTGGCCGCGCGGCTGGAGGGCGCGAACAAGGCCTATGGCTCCGTCATCATGATTGGCCCGCGCACGTACGAGCTGGCGCGCGAGCACATCGAGGTGCGGGAGCTGGACCGGGTGCGCGTGGCGGGCAAGACGGAGGCCGTCACCGTGTACGAGCTGCTCGCGCTCAAGGGCGGGCTGGACGCGCGCAAGCGGGAGACGGTGGCGCGCTACCACGCGGCGCTGGCGCTCTACCGCGCGGCGCGGTTCGAGGAAGCAGCAGCGGTGCTGGAGGCGCGCCGCGCGGAGGACCCGGAGGACGGGCCCACGCAGGCGCTGCTGGAGCGCTGTCAGCGATATGCGAAGGCGCCGCCGACGGACTTCGACGGCGTGGCGAACCTGGACAAATGAGCGGTGTGGAAAGGAGTCGGGGAGACATGGGGATGAAGACGCGGGTGGCGTGGACCACCGCCCTGCTGGCGCTGGCGATTCCGGCGGGGGCGTCGGCCGTGAAGGTCGGCGAGCCGCTGTACGTGAAGGCGAAGAACACGCGCGTGCAGGCGAGCCCGTCCGGTTCGGTCAACGCCGTGGCGGTGCTCCAGCCCGGAGAGCAGGTGACGTGGGGCGGCGCGGACGCGAAGCACAAGCAGTGGCACAAGGTGACGACGACCACCGGAAAGAAGGGCTTCGTGTTCCAGACGAACCTGTCCACCACGCCGCCCAACATGGAGCTGGTGACGCAGGGGAAGGGCACCCGGCAGGTGGACCCGAAGAAGTTCGTCGCCAGCGGCGCCGCGGTGAAGGCGCTCAGCCCCGGCGCGGAGCAGTACGGCAAGGACAAGGGCGGAGACCACGGCGAGGCCGTGCGGGACATCCAGGCGTTGGAGGCGCTGGCGAAGTCCGTCTCCACGGCGGACATCGCCGCGCACGTGACGGCGGCGGGGCTCTTCCCGGTGGTGGGCGCCAGCGACACGGTCGCGAAGGCCGGGACGAACAAGCGGAGCGGCAAGCGATGATGCGAACGGGCTGGAAGGTGCTCGCGCTGGTGGGCCTGGGCGCGATGACGACGTCCTGCAAGGGCTTCAACGCGTCCGCGCTCACCCGAGGGGGGAACATCCTGGGGAAGGTGAGCGCCGCGACGGAGGAGGCCAAGACGTGCCAGAAGCTGCGCGCCGACCCCAGCGTGCAGGAGGAGTACGCCCTGGGCGGAGCGCTGGCCATCAACTTCGTGCGGCGGGGTGACGGGCTGCTGCTGAGCGGCCCCGACGACGCGCTCCACCGCTACGTCAACGTCGTGGGGAAGAACCTGGCGGCGCAGTCCGCGCGGCCCACGCTCGAGTGGACCTTCGGCGTGCTCCAGGACACGTCCCAGTTCAACGCGATGTCCGCGCCCGGGGGCTACGTCTTCGTCACCCGGAAGCTGCTCCAGGGACTGGAGAACGAAGGCCAGCTGGCCGGCGTGCTGGCGCACGAAATCGCCCACGTCACGCTCAAGCACGCCATCCGCCAGTACGGCGACGCGAAGGTGAAGACGTGCGAGCTGGTCACCTACGGCGAGGCCGTGCTCTCCCCCGCCGCGGTGAAGGTGCTCTCCGCGGGCCGCGATGGCGACGGGACGTTGGATTTGGACAAGGAGCCGGGCCTGCTGGGCCACCTGAGCGAGAAGACCATCGACCTCATCGACAAGGGCCACGCCAAGGAGCAGGAGCTGGAGGCGGACCGGGTCGCCGTCGAGCTGATGCTCTCCGCGGGCTACACGCCGGACGACTACCTCGCCCTGCTGGCCAAGACGAAGGACGGGGGCGGCACCTTCGCCAACCACCCGGGCAAGGACGAGCGCCGGAGCAACATCCTCGCGCACGTCCAGGCGCTGAAGCAGCCCGCCGGGGGCTTCAGTGGACTGGCCACCGAGGGCCTTCGCTCGCCGCCGCTCAGCCCCGCCTTCGCCGCCGTGCGCGGGGCGGCGAAGGTCACGAAGTAGCCAGGCGGCTTCAGCGCACCGTGGCCTGACTCAGGGCCCGGTGCACCGACTCCAGGGCCTTGCGCGCCTCCAGCAGCTCGGCGCGCTCGGCGGTGAGCGAGGCCACCTGCTGGGCCAGCACGTCACGCTCTCCCTGGAGCGCTTCCACCGCGCGGTGCAGCGACGTGGACTCGTCCTTGGCGAACTCCAGCTCACCGGCGAGCCGCTCCTCCTCGGCCAGGCTGTCCACCAGGGCCTGCTTGCCGCGGGCGACCTCTTCTTCCAGGGCCTCGCGCTCCTTGGCCGCGGCATGGAGCGCCTGCCGCGTCTCCTGGAGCGACAGCAGCGCCTCGTCGCGCTCGCCCTCCAGCGCGGACAGCTCGCGCTCCAGGTCGGCCAGCAGCTTCACCCGGCCCTCCATCTCCGAGGACAGGCGGCGCGCCTCGTCCATGCGCAGGCGGGCCTCTTCCGTGGCCTTCTCCGCCTGACGGCGCGACACCTCCAGGTCCTGCGTGAGGGAGAGGTTGAGCGCCTTCACCTTCACCAGCTCCGCCTGGAGGTGGGTGATGCGCTCCACGGCGCGCTGCCCCGCCTCCGCCACGGTGGCGGGCAGCGGCTCCGGGCGCGGATTCTCCCGCACCGCCTTGAGCCGGGCCTTCAGCCGCTCACGGCGGGCCGAGGAGTCCTGCCCGTCCTCGCGCGGCGGGGCCGGCCGCTGCACCTCCACCTCGGTGGGCGGCGCTTCGACACGGGCCACCGGCTCCGCGACGGTGGCGGTGACGTGCGGCATGGATACGGGAGCCGAGGCCTGCGTCATGGGGTGCGCCTCCGGAGGAGGACTGACGGCGTCGAAGCGCGGCGCCGGGGGCGGCGCGGCGAAGGTGACGGGCCCGGCGGACGGCTCGGTGTCGAGCAGCGCTTCGGCCTCCGGCGGAGCCCCGTACGTCACGGGCACGTCGGCGACCGCTTCGGGCTCCGGCGGGGGCTCCTCGTAGACGGGCGCATCGTCCGGCTCGGGCGCGGCGTAGGCGACGGTGTCCTGCTCGGGCTCCGGCTCGTGCAGGGCGGCGTCCATGGCCTGGGCGGCGCTGGGGCGCGGCGTGCGGGCGCGCTCGATGCGGGCGCGCACCTCGGCGGAGAGGTCGGGGGACTCGGCGACGGGCTCGGGCGCCGCTTCGGCCTCGGGCTCGGGAGGCGTGGGCTCGACGGGGTCGACGAGGCCCGTCAGCGCGCCCAGGCGGAGGCGCGGCTTGGCGCGGGACACGTTCTGTTCAAAGGCTTTCTTCATGGTTCTCAGCCGGCCTGCTGGGTGCCCTTCGTCTGGGCGGCGGCTGCCGCGGCCACCAGCCGGGGCAGGATGTTGTCAATCATGGCCTGGATGTCGTTGGCCCCCTTGGACGAGGGGTCCGCGACGAACACCGGCCGGCCCTCGCTGGAGGCCTGCGCGAACTTGGTGCACTGCCGGATGATGGTGGGCAGCAGGAACTCCGGATAGTGCGTCTGGAGCGCCTCCAGCGCCTCCTTCGCCAGCTTGAAGGTGGCGTTGAAGGAGTTGACCACGATGAAGACGTGGTCGAGCACGTGGTTCAGGTCCTCCTCCAGGCTCTGCACCGTTTCGAACAGCAGCTTGAGGCCGTGGAAGGACAGGAAATCCGCGAGCACGGGGACGAACAAGTCGTTCGCCGCCATCAGCGCGTTGAGGTTGAGCAGGCCGAAGGACGGCGGCGCGTCGAAGACGACGACGTCGTACTGGGCCTCCACGTCCTTGAGGGCGTTGCGCAGCTTGAACTCGCGGCCGGCCATGGGCATCAGCGCGAGGTCCACCGTGGACATGGTCAGGTTGGACGGGACGAAGTCCAGGTTGGGCAGCGAGGACTTCTGGATGACCTTGGACAACGGCGTCTTGCGGACGAGCACGTCCAGCAGCGTCTTCTCGAAGTCCTCGCCTTCGTAGCCCAGGCACTTGGTGGCGTGGCCCTGGCTGTCCAGGTCGATGAGGAGCACCGCGTAGCCCAGCTCCGCCAGGCGCCAGGCGTAGGACGTGGACAGCGACGTCTTGCCGGTGCCGCCCTTGAAGTTCAGGAAGAGCTGGCGGCGGTGGCCCAGCCGCGCCGGGAAACGGTCGAGCGTGGTGCGCAGGTCCCAGATGTCGTCCGGCGTGTAGGCGTCCTTCCGCGATTCCTCCGGAATCTGCTTCGGGGACACGCCGAGCATCTCGGCGACCTGCTTGGAGCTGTACGTCGGCGCTTCCATGGACGACCCTTCGAAAGACGTGCGGGACGGCTACCTTGCCTCAAGCGGCGAAGTATTTGTGCCCCCTTCGAATCACCGCTCCCCGGGCGGACAACAGGGTGAGCGCCTCCTGGGCGAGCTCCGCGGGCGCCGAGAGCGCGACCGCCAGCTCGACGAGCGAGCGGCCCCGGACGGCGACGCGGACTTCGGTCAGCATCTGCGTGCAGAGGGCCTCCACCGGCGATGCAGTGGGGCGCGAGGGGGCCGCCGGGCGGGGCGGCCCCCTCGCGC
>NZ_JABXEP010000309.1:0-3276 GCF_013372605.1 Myxococcus sp. AM009 | reverse complement strand
CTTCACCGCCTGCGTGGCCGCGCCGTACAGCCGCGCGTCTTCAATGGCCAACGCCGCGCACGCCTCCAGGCGGAGGACCTGCGCGATGAGCGCGTGCCGGAGGGCATGCCCTTCCTCCAGCGCTACGGGCCCCACAGCGTCATCGTCGTCCCCCTGGGCGTGCGCGGCCGGGTGCTGGGCACGCTGGGGGTGATGCGCGAGGCGCGGGGCCGCGAGTACTCGGTGGAGGAGCGCGCGCTGCTGGAGAGCCTGGCGGCGCGCGCGGCGTTGGCCATTGAAGACGCGCGGCTGTACGGCGCGGCCACGCAGGCGGTGAAGGCGCGGGACGAGCTGCTGTCGGTGGCGGGGCACGAGCTGAAGTCGCCGCTGAACGCGCTCCAGCTCCAGATTCACCTGCTGGCGCGCATGGCCCGGGACGCCATGGCCGTGGACGGGCTGGCGGAGCGCGCGGAGCGGGCGGCGAAGGCGGGCCAGCGGCTGGGGCTGCTCATCGATGACCTGCTGGATGTGTCGCGCCTCAGCTCGGGGCGGCTGGGGCTGAAGCGCGAGGAGGTGGACCTGGCGGCGCTGACGCGCGAGCTGGTGGGCCGCATGTCCGAGGAGCTGGCGCTGGCGGGCAACGAGGTGCGGCTGCTGCTGGACCGGCCGGTGACGGGGCAGTGGGACCGGCTGCGCCTGGAGCAGGTGCTGGTGAACCTGCTCACCAACGCGGCGAAGTACGGCGCGGGCCGGCCGGTGACGGTGGAGGTGGACGCGGTGGGCCCGGTGGCGCGGCTGTCCGTGCGCGACGAGGGCATCGGCGTGTCGCCGGAGGAGCAGGGGCGCATCTTCGAGCAGTTCGAGCGCTCCGCGTCGGTGCAGCACTTCAAGGGCCTGGGCCTGGGCTTGTGGATTACCAAGCGCATCGTCGAGGCCCACGGCGGCCGCATCCACCTGGCGAGCGAGCCGGGCAAGGGCTCCACCTTCACCGTGGAGCTGCCCCTGCCAGCGTGAGCGTCTGGACAGCCCGCACTCGCTGCGCTCTGGTTCCGCGGATGAAGACGCGCGCACTCCACCGACTGGCCCTGCTCGCCGCCGTGCTGGCCATGGCCGCCCCGGGCTGCCGGCACGCGCCCGCGCTGGAGCCGGGCCTGGACGCGGATGGGGACGGCGTCCGCAATGGGGAGGATGCCTGCCCCACCGTCCGCGGGCTCGCGAGGCTCCAGGGCTGCCCCGCGAAGGACACGGACGGGGACGGCGTGGAGGACGCGCTGGACACGTGCCCGCGTCGCGCCGGGCCCGCCTCGCGGGACGGCTGCCCCATCCGCGACTCGGACGAGGACGGCGTGGAGGACGCGAAGGACGCCTGCCCGCGGGTGTTCGGCCTGCTGGAGCGGCGAGGCTGCCCCGTCGACGACCCGGACCGCGACGGGGTGGAGGGCGCGGCGGACAAGTGCCCGGAGGAGCCCGGCCCCGCCTCGCGCGAGGGGTGCCCCGTCCGCGACGCGGATGGGGACGGCGTGCCGGATGAAGAGGACGCCTGTCCCGACGAGGAGGGCCTGCCCTCGCTGCGGGGCTGCCCGGAGCGGGACGTGGACGGCGACGGCGTGGCGGACCACCGGGACAACTGCCCGCGCGAGCGGGGCGCGCTGGACAACCAGGGCTGCCCGGCGGCGCGCAAGCAGCGCGTCGTCATCCGCCCGGACCGGCTGGAGCTGCTGGAGCGCATCACCTTCGCGCCCGGCACCGCCACCCTCCAGCCGCGCGTCCAGCCGGCGCTCGACAACGTGGCCGAAGTCCTGCTGCTGCACCCGCGGCTGGGCGTCATCGCCATCGAGGGCCACACCGACAACCGCGGGGAATCGGACGTGCAGCGGGAGGTGACGCTGGCGCGCGCGGAGGCGGTGCGGGACTACCTGGTGGCGCGGGGTGTCCCGCCGGACCGGCTGGAGGCGTGGGGGTTCGGCCCGGACAAGCCCGTCGAGTCGAATGAGACCTCCCACGGACGCGAGGCCAACCGCCGGATGGACCTCCGGGTGGTGGCGCCGCGCGGGCGTCCATGAGTCCCGGGCTCCCCGTGGGTGGGGGGTGTGGGGTACGCTCGCCCACCATGAGTGCTCCCAGCCCCCTGTTTGGTGACTTGCTGCTCAAGCTGGGGATTGTCTCGCCCAGCCAGGTGCAGGAGGCGCTCGCCCTCCAGGCCCTCACCGGGCAGCGCGTGGGGGAAGCCCTCATCTCCCTGGGCTACGTCACGCGGGAGCAGATTCAGGACGCGCTGGGAGAGGCGCTCGGGCTGCACCAGGACAAGAGCCCCCTGCAGCCCGCGCTGGGCGAGCTGCTGGTGGGGCTCAAGTACGTGACGCTGGCGCAGCTCGACGAGGCGCTCGCGCGTCAGCGCCGCGACGGCCGCAAGCTGGGCGAAATCCTGGTGGAGCTGGGCCACTGCACCTACAAGCAAATCTACGAGGCGCTGGGGCTGCAGAACCGCATCGCCGGGCGGCAGGATTTGCCGCGTCCCTCCTCCGACGGCCGCCGCCGCGTGGTGGTGGTGGACGACAGCCCGCTGGCCTGCGCCTTCGTGCAGGAGGGCCTGGTGGCGCTGGGCTACGAGGTCCTCTGCTTCCAGGACCCGTTCGAGGCCCTGGAGAGCATGGGCCGCATCCAGCCCGTCATCGTCCTCAGTGACCTGGAGATGCCCGGCCTGGACGGCGTGGAGCTGTGCCGCCGCCTGAAGGAAGGCCCCAGCCACGCGGTGCCCGTCATCATCCTCACCGCCAACGACGTGGAGGCGGAGCGCGTGCGCGGCCTGCGCGCCGGCGCGGATGACTACGTCAACAAGTCCGCGTCCATGGACGAATTGGCCGCGCGCATCGAAAGCGTGGTGCGCCGCACGGGCGAGACGGAGCGCATGCGCAAGCTGTTCGCGCGCTACACGTCCGACGCGGTGGTGGAGGAAATCCTCAAGAGCGCGGACGCGGTGGTGCTCACCGGCGAGAAGCGCGAGGTGACGCTGCTGTTCGCGGACCTCCGCAACTTCACCGGCCTGGCGGAGAGCCTGCCGCCGGAGCAGGTGGTGGGGGTGCTCAACCAGGTGCTCGGGCGGATGTCGGACGCGGTGCTCACCTGCGGCGGCACGCTGGACAAGTTCCTGGGTGACGGGCTGATGGCCGTCTTCGGCGCGCCGGTGGCCCGTCCGGATGACGCGCTGCGTGCGCTCCAGTCCGCGAAGATGATGATGGATGCGCTGACGGACCTGCGCATCGATCATCATCTTCGCGGACTGGAGCGCACGCAGCG
>NZ_JABXEP010000308.1:0-3294 GCF_013372605.1 Myxococcus sp. AM009 | reverse complement strand
CGCCCGCAGCGCCGGTGCGCCAGGCGGTGAGCAGGGTGCCGTCGAGGATGGCCAGCGGGGAGGCGGTGTCCGGGTCGCTGAGGATGTAGAGGGCGCGGACGGTGGGCAGGCCGTGCTTCTCCGGGTTGCGCGGATGGGCGTTGACCCACTTCACGCCGGCGGCGCCGTCGAGGAACGCGGGCATGGCGCGGAAGTCGCCGTCGTAGGAGGGCAGGGACAGGTACACCTTGGGCGGCATCAGCGACTCGCCGAGGCCGTGGGCGCGGAAGGCCCGCTCGACGGCGGTGAGGCCGAGCTCGACGGTGTAGAGGCTGCGGAGGTCCTTCGCGCTGAGGATGAGGGTGGGCATGGCCGCGCTATATAGCGCTAGAGGCGCCGTGGCTGACATTGGAAGGAATCAGGGAATGGACCTGTCTACTTCACCGCTGTTCGAAAGGCTCGCACGGGCGCGGCATGTGCTCATCGCGGGCGCGGGCGGTGGCTTCGACGTGTTCAGCGGGCTGCCGCTGTTCTTCCGCCTGCGCGAGCTGGGCAAGCAGGTGTCCCTGGCCAACCTGAGCTTCACGCGGCTGGAAGTCGTGGAGGGAACCTGGCTGGCGCCGGGCCTCATGGAGGTCGAGGCCCATACGAAAGGGCCAGCTCATTACTTCCCGGAGGGGCTTCTGGCGCGCTGGTTCAAAGGCCGGGGTGAGCGCGTCCCGGTGTATTGCTTCGAGCGAACGGGCGTGGCCCCGCTGCGCGCGGCGTATGCGTTGCTATGGGAGCGGCTCGGCTTCGATGCCGTGGTGCTGGTGGACGGAGGCACCGACATCCTCATGCGCGGGGATGAGGTGGGGCTGGGTACGCCCGAGGAGGACATCAGCAGCCTGTCCGCCGTCGACGCGCTGCCATTGGAGGACAAGCTGGTGGTGTGCCTGGGTTTCGGCGTCGACCGGCACCATGGCGTCTGTCATGCGCACTTCCTGGAGTCCGTGGCCGCGCTCAGCCAGCAAGGGGCCTACCTGGGGGTCACCGCGTTGTTGGAGCCCATGTCCGAGGTCGCCCTGTATCGCGACGCAGTGACGTACGTGTGCGAGCGCATGCCACGCGCGCCCAGCATCGTGTCCTTGTCCGTCGTGAGCGCCGTGGAAGGGGCATACGGAGACGTCCACCGCACGGTCCGAACCGAGGGCAGTCAGCTGTGGATCAACCCGCTGATGAGCATGTACTGGGCCTTCGACCTGGCGGCGGTCGCACGGCGATGCCTCTATCTGGACGCGCTCCGCGACACGCAGACTGCGTGGGAGGTGGCGGACCGCATCGAGACCTTCCGGAACGAGGGCCAGCCCATTCGGCCGTGGGAGGACATCCCCGTGTGAGCGTCGCCGGGCGGGCCGCGTCAGTGGTGTGCGTCCACCCACTCCGCCAGGATGTCCGCGTCATGCCGGGTGCGCAGCGCCAGGCACCAGCGGAACGCGTCGAAGGCGTCCTCTTCTGGCCCCATGCGGCGCAGGGCCTCCTCACGGATGCGCTCCTGCTCCGTCTCTGGAAGCGTCCCCAGCCACGGCGCGAAGTAGGTGCGCAGCATGGCGCCCGGAGTGCGCACGCCCCCGGGCTTGAAGGGATTGCCGAAGCGGCCGGGCACCGGGTTGAGCGGGCTCGGCTTCGCATGGGCGTGGAAGGCCCGGCCCACGTACACGTCGCAGCCGTCGTGGACATGGACCGCCGTGGTGCGCGTCACGGTCATCGGCGTGGCCTCGCGAGCGCTACTTCTTGCGCTTCTTGCCCGCGGCGGGCGCGACGACGGGCTCCGGGGGCTTCTCCGCGGCGGCCTTCAGTGTGTCGCGCTCCTCCATCACCTTCGCCACCTGCCCCTCCAGCTCGCTGACGCGCTCCTTCAGCGTCGCGTTCTCCGCGCGCAGCGTGTCCGCGTCCTTGCGCAGCGTGTTCGCCTCCACGCGCGCCCGCGTCAGCTCGCGCGACGACGTGCAACCCACGGCGAGGGGAACCACCGCCAGCGACACCACCGTCATCCATGCCTTCATGTGATTCAGCTCCTGGACGCCCGGACCCAGGGACTTGAGCCCCGTCGGCCTGGCGCCGTGGCGCGGAGCGTAGACATGGAGCCCGCGTCACGGGAAATCGCGTCAATTGATTGCATCTCCAACGACGTTGTCGCTGAGCTCTTGAATCCAGACGTGCTCCGGTCCCCAGGTGAAGAGGAGCCGGTGCTTGGAGAGGACCGTGAAGCCTGGGGCCTCCACCGGCCGCGTCACGGTGAGGATGCGCGTGCCGGGGCGGCAGGTGCGGAAGCGCTCCACCAGCCGGGCGCGTGTCTGGGGTGTCAGCGCCGTCCAGTTGGTGAAGACGTGCGTGGCGTCCTGGAGGTCCGCCTGCGTCGCGTCGCCAAGCACGAGCTGCGCCCCAGCCTCCTCCACGGGCTTTCGCGCCAGGTCGACGTGGTGCTGCATCAACTCCACGCCGCGAGCCTCCGCGCCCAGCCAACGCGCGGCCAGCAGCGTGCGGCCCCGCCCCGCGCCCAGGTCCACCAGCCGCGAGCCACGGCCCAGCCCCGCCTTCCAGAAGAGCCACACGCCCGTGTGCACCGGCATCTCGCCGTACATCAGCTCCTTGAAAATCTGCCCGCTCGCCTGGAGGACGCGCGTCGTTTCGAACGAGCGCTTCAGGCGGTAGGGGGAGACGCGCACCTCGCGCAGCCACAGGCCCAGGTAGGGCGGGAGCAGCCGGGGCCGGCGCAGCAGCAGCAGGACGTCAAAGAGACGGGTGAACAGCTCGATGAACACGATGCTGATGCGCAGGACGACCAGCGCCGGCAGGGACATGCCGTAGTCGTCGTCCTGTTCGGGCGGGGGAGCGGGGGGCTGCGTCACGATTCCTCGAAGTCCGTGAGGATAGCACTCCGAGGAACCGCGCCTGTGCTCCGCGTCAGCGGATGCGCAGTGGCGACGAAGGCATCCCAGGCGGAGTGTTGCTTCAGCGAGGCCAGCGCGTGCCGCCGCAGCAATGAAGTCGCCGCTCCCGCCACGCGGTTCCAGGAGGACCTGGCTGGCAGGTCGAACTCGCCTGACGTGCGGGCGTGCCACCAGATTCACTCAGGCATTCGCCCAGGCGACGACGGCGCGCCCCAGCCGGTTCGCGGCGAGGTCCTCGTGTCACGCCTGGGAGCTAGGTTTGACGGGGCGCCTCGCATGGACTCGAGGCCACGGGGTGCCGATGCGACTGATTTGGGTGTTCTTGCTGCTGCTCATCGGGCCCGCGTGCTCGACGGTGCGTGTGGTTCGGCTGGACACGGGA
>NZ_JABXEP010000307.1:0-3330 GCF_013372605.1 Myxococcus sp. AM009 | reverse complement strand
CTCTGGGAGGCGCGTGTCCCGGGCCTGCTCCAGTCCCTGGAGGAGCAGCTCGTGGACGAAGGTGGCGTCCAACACCTTGGAGTCGAAGTAGCTCTTCTCCACGCGCGCCGCGTTGACCAGGACGATGCGGTCCACGCCCAGTGACGCCACCGCGGGCATCGACCTGCTGCTGGCCATCCCCCGCCCCAAGGCGCTGAAGAAGGTGCTGCCCGCGCGCGGGGGCGGGGGCTCCGTGAGGGTGACGCGCAGGTGCAGCACGCCCGCGCTGTTCTCCAGCACCTCGCCGGTGCCGGTGAGGCCCCCCAGGTGCCCTACGCGAAGGGACTCGCCGGGCTCGGCGCGCAGCACCTCGCGGGCGTGCTGGGCCCGCCGCCCGGTGAGGCGCGCGGTGCCGTCGGGCAGGAGGTCTTCGTCCAGGAGGAGCAGCAGGTTCACCGGGCCTCTGTACCCCGTCGCCCGCGGCAGGGGGAATGGTGAAGGCACGAATGGGTCGGCGGCGCCATCGCATTTCCAAGCAGCCCATCCGCGCGCCAGTGTCGCCGTTGAGCGTCAGGTCGCAGCCGCTTGTCGTCCCGCGCCCCGCCCCCTAGTGTCCGCCAGCCGAACGTGACGAAGGGACCGCCTGCGTGGGAATCGAATTGCTTATCCAGTCCAGAGGCAAGAACGAGCGCGCGCCCGTCACGCTCGTGATTCCCATGACCGGCGCCGTGGAGGACGGCCCCCTCGCCGAGGACACGTGCCGCGAGGTCCTGCGTGCGGTGATGCGGGCCCTGGATGGGGCTCGGCAGGCGAGCGGCGACGGCGGCCTGCATGCGTTCACGTTCTCGCTGCGTGGGGCAACCGCCGATGGCGCCGCCCAGTGGGAGCTGCGCGAATACGAGGTGTGTGAGCGCGCCGCCCACTTCGAGTCCCTGCACCCGCTGCTGCGCGACTACGCCGTCGTCACCGGCGCGGGCGCCAACGGCAACCGCATGTGGGCCGATGCGGAGACCCCGGCCGGCACGCATGCCATTGGGGCGCTGGTCCTGCGCGACCGCACCTGGCTCCCCGCGTACATCGACTTCCTGCGAAGCTGCGACCTGGACCACGAAGTCGACCAGTGGGGCGTGCTCGACCAGCTCATCGAGCACCATGGATGGGCTCCCGACACCTGCGCCCTGGCGGCGGCCCGGCTGCTCAGTTGCCGGGGCCAGCACGGCGACGAGCAGCTCTCCACCTGGATGGAGGCGAGCCTGGGCGAGTACCTGGCCACCGAGGAGGGCCGCGCGGCGTTCGACCACGCGGCGGCGCGCGAGTTCGACACCTGGAACGGCGACATCATGCTCGGCGCGCTCAAAGGACCTCGGGATGCGCACTGCGGCGAAATGGACGAGTGGCTCGAGGCCTTCGAGCCACTGATGGACCCAGCGCGGTTCGCCGTGTTGCGGCGACATGCCCACGGCCGCTGGGCGCGGGAGCGCGGCCTGCCCGAGCAGTGACAATCGCCGTCATGCCGCGAAGGCGGGGTCGGGTCGCAGTGAACGCGGAGCGGCGCCGACCGGGGCCACCGGTAGCACGCGTGAGAACGCCTGGGTCCAGGGGCGTGCCCGGCCGCCGGTGTCCTGGGGAAGCCGGTCCCCTTGCACTCGGCCTGCCCGGCCCTCCCGTGGTGGGACTTGCCCCTCATCGGGGCGTGCCGTAAAGGCGGTGGCCGTGCGTAACCTCTGCCTGCGTTGCCGCCGTCCCGAGAGCGCGTGTTATTGCGCGCAACTGCCGCCCCGGTTGGAGACGCGCACGCGCGTCGTGTTCCTCCAGCACCCGCGTGAGAGCCGCGTGGCCATCGGCACCGCGCGCATGGCCCACCTGTCGCTGAGCAACTCCGAGCTGCATGAAGGCGTGGACTTCACCGGCCACCGGCGGATTGAAGAGCTGGCCGCGCAGCGGGACTCCGTGGCGGTGCTCTTCCCGGGAGAGGACGCAATCTCCGTGGAAGAGGCGCGGCTGAATCCCCCCAAGACGCTCATCGTCGTGGACGGCACCTGGCCGCAGGCGAAGAAAGTCGTTTCGCGCAACCCGGTGCTGGCGGGGCTGCCGCGCATCGGCTTCGTGCCGCGCCGACCCAGCAACTACCGCATTCGCGCGGAGCCCGCGGACCACTGCGTGTCCACCATCGAGGCGGTGGTGGAGATGCTGGGCGTCCTGGAAGGCGACCCGGCGCGCTTCGACACCATGCTGCGGGCCTTCGAGTACATGGTGGACACGCAGCTGGCGCGGCAGTCGACGCGCACCTCGCCCAACCGGCGCCGCATCTACTTCGGGCCGTGGCGTCCGCCGCTGGAGCTGCGCACGCTGGCGGAGCGCTTCGAGAAGCTCGTCGTCTTCTACGGCGAGGCGAACGCCCACCCCGCGGGGGCCGAGGAGATTCCCACGGAGCTGGTGCACGCGGTGGCGTGCCGTCCGGCCACGGGCGAGCGCTTCGAGGCCATCATCGCGCCCGAGCAGCCCCTGGCCTACAGCACGCCGCTGCATGTGGAGCTGTCGGAAGACATCCTCCGCGCGGGGGAGCCCCGGGCGGAGGCGATGAAGCGCTTCGAGGCCTTCCTTCGTCCCGATGACGAGCTGGCGGTGTGGACCACGTTCGCGCTGGACCTGCTGTGGGCGGGCGGCATCACTCGGCGCCCGGCCAGCAGCGTGCGCCTGGCCACCGCGCGCGCGCTGAAGGGCAAGGCGGGCGGCGTGGAGCAGGCGATGACGCAGCTGGAGGGCCCGGAGGTGCCGCAGTGGGCCCCGGGCCGCGCGGGCCGACGCATCCGCGCGCTGGAGTCCGTGGTGCGCGAGCTGGTGGAGCGAGGCAACGCCACCGAGCCGCCCCAGAAGCTGCCGCGCACGGGCAGCTGAGTCCGCGCCCGTTGCCGCCCGCTCAAGGCAGCAGCCCCGTCTTGGCCTCCTTGGCGTAGCGTCCTCGCGGGAAGTCATTGAGGTACTGGCGGTACTCGTCCCGGGCCCGGTGGGATTCGAGCTTCTCCTCGAAGCACCGCGCGCGCAGGTAGCGCGCCTGTTCGCGGTGGGCGGCCCGGGGGCTGCGTTGGGCAATCTCGTCCAGTCCCACGAGGAAGCGCTCGCACTTGCGCGAGTTCACCTGGAGCCGGGCGTAGCCCAGGAACCGCTCGTCCGCGTCCCTGGAAACCAGGGCCATGGGAATCATGGGGCCGCGCTTCTTCGCGGCCTTCTTCGCCACGGCCTCCGGAGGCGGCTGGGGCGCGGGCTCGACGGGGACGTTCACCGACGGCGCGGGGTAGGGCGCGAACTCCTGGTTCGGGTCCACGGGGGCCCGGGGCTCGGCCGGAGGGC
>NZ_JABXEP010000306.1:0-3342 GCF_013372605.1 Myxococcus sp. AM009 | reverse complement strand
GGCCTGAGTCAGCACCGGCTGGAGTTGGACATGAAAGCCGCCCAGGAGCTGCTGGAGCGAGCCCCGCGCGCCAGCGGCCTGGCCCGGCTGTTCCAGGAGGACGAAGCCCTGCTGGAGACCCGCAAGCGCCAGGGCGAGACGGCCAGCGGGCGGCAGCTCGCGGACCTCAACCTCTATTACGACGTGCCGCTGCGCCAGGGCACGCGCGCCGAGCACGTGAAGGCGCTGGTGGACTCCCTCAACGCCCTGGAGAGCGTGGAGGTGGCCTATGCCCAGCCCCCGGCGGAGCCGGCCATGGTGAACTTCGGGATGGATGACACGCTGCGCGGCCTGCTGGCCGCTGCCGACCTCCCGCTCGTCACTCCGCTCTTCGAAGGCAACCAGGGCTACCTGAACGCCGCGCCTGTCGGCATCGACGCCCGATACGCCTGGGGCGTGCAGGGAGCCAGGGGCGCGGGCGTGAAGGTCGTGGACATCGAGGGCGGTTGGCGCACCACCCATGAGGACCTGCCCGGCCTCTTCTACCAGGGCGGGGTGCAATACAATGACCTGAGCTGGCGCAACCACGGCACCGCCGTGCTCGGGGAAATCGTCGGAGTGCGCAACGCCTACGGCGTGACGGGCATCGCCGACCAGGCCTTGGCGGGTGTGTCCAGTATTGGCAACCAGAGCACGGCGAGCGCCATCTCCAACGCGGCCGCCGCCGCGGGCCCTGGGGGCGTCATCCTCATCGAACTGCACGCGCCAGGCCCCGCCGACAGCTCGCCCTGCACCTGCAACTTCAGCCAGTGCAACTTCATCGCCATGGAGTACTGGCAGGCCGAGTTCGACGCCGTCGCCACGGCGACCGCCAACGGCGTCACCGTGGTGGAAGCAGCGGGCAACGGCAGCGTCAACCTGGATGACGCCGTCTACGGAGGCCGCTTCAACCGGTCCCTCCGTGATTCGGGCGCCATCCTCGTGGGCGCCAGCACGGCCTTGTCGCGCGTGCCCATGTGCTGGACCAACCATGGCTCCCGCGTGGACATGCACGGCTGGGGCGAGAGCGTGGTGACGACGGGCTATGGAGACCTGTTCGGAAACAACGAAGACCAGTACTACACGGCCTCCTTCAGCGGCACCTCGAGCGCCTCGCCCATCATCACCGGCGCGGTCGCCAGCCTCCAGGGGGCGGCACAGGCCCGGGGCATCGGCCCTCTGGCTCCGCGCGACATCCGCGGCCTCCTGGCCACCACCGGCACCCCCCAGGCGCCGGACTCGCGCCACATCGGCCCCCTGCCCAACCTGCGGCAGGCGTTCCAGCAACTCGCCCCGGCCACCTGCCAGCAACTCAAGAACCTCAACCCCAGCCTGGGGGATGGCGAGTACGTGCTCTACCTCAACAGCAATACCGCCTGGCCCTGGGCGGCCTGGTGCCACGGAATGGCCGGCACCCCCACCGAGTACCTGTCGCTGAAGCACACGGGCACCTCCAACTTCTCCCAGTACACCGCGGGCGGGGCTTCTCCCGGCACCACCGTGCGCACCAACTACTCCAAGCTGCGCATCGACCCGGCCACCCTGCAGGTGAATACGGCGGACCAGACCTTCTCCACCTCCTCGGGACAACTCACCCACGGCCCCACCACGGTGAGCTCGATGCCATACGGCTCGGCCATGTCCTGCGACTGGGCCCCCGTGGGACTGGCCAACCTGGACCTGCGCGGTACCCCCTTCGCCGTGGCGCACAGCCAGTTCCTCGTGATGGGTTGGAGCGAAGTCGGCTCGGCGACCTACAGCCCTGACGCGCGGTTGGTCGATCTGACAGGAGGCGGTTACTGCGGCTGGAATTCGCTCATCGGCAGCGACGACCCCTACAACCAGAGAGGCGGCCAACTGGCGCTGGTCTACAGCCCGTAAAAGCCTTGTCACGCATGGAGCCAGCGAGGCTGTGAATCGCTGGCTCCGATGTGCTCCAGCTTCTCCGCCGGAGTCTCCAGTCCCCTGCACTTTTGCCGCATCAACTGGAGCGCCGCTGGCACGCCAGCGTCAGGGGGAAGCACGCTCCCAGGTTCAAACGCGATGGCCGCCGTCCGTGTCGTCGGTGTCCGCATGGACGCCTGCACCGCCCATTCCGACGCCTCCAGCTCCGGCACCTCCTCCGCCCCCGGCACCGCCGCCCCCTCGTCCACCACCCTTGTCTCCACCCTTGCCCCTTCCCCCGCCGCTGGGACGCAATGGGCCCTGGTCGGGAACGATGAGCCCCTGAGGAATGGGCTCGAGGTCGAGCGCCCGGCGGATGAAGTCGCGCAGCGACACGACCAGCCGCGCGGTGCCGACCTTGCGCCCGGTGACCAGGTGGGTCGGGTCCGCGACGAGTTCACCGGTGAATGAGCCGCCGAGCGTCTTGTATGCGGAGATGCGTGTCTTCAGCCGCTCGTTGTTCTGGTGGCTCTCTCGTTCTCGCCGTCGCTGCACGGTCTGCATCAACCCAGCGTCGCCGCGAGCCCCCGCCAGGAAGTGAAGTCGAGAGAACTCATCATCGGCGCGACGATAGCGCGTCCACCGCATAGCCGCCTTGCCGCGCTCGCGTGTGCCACCGCCGCGTCTCGCGGCGCCCCCCACCTTTCAGCATGGCCCGCTTCAGACATGTCCGGACATGTCCCGGACATGTCCGGACGACGTTCAGGGAAGGCGTGGGCCGTGTCGAGGGTGGCGCAGTGGCGCGCTCGGAAACAGCGCGGCGCACGTGAGCCCCACGCTTCTGACGTACCGGGACACCGTCCGCGGTGTTCCTCCCTGGCACTCGCCTTGCTCAAGGGCCGCCCGACTGCGTTCCGCAGTCTGACGTCTCTCCGAGGTGCCCCCGAATGAGCCCTAGAAAAAAGCCGCTCGCGTCCCCCGTCGTCTTCCCTCGGCATGTCCGCAGCGCCGGGTTTGGTGCCCTCTTCATGGGCCTCGTCGCGCTGAGCACCAGCTGCGGCGAAGCAGAAAACGTAAGCGAGGAGGTGGCGCGCTCCGCTCCCGCGGGGCAGCCCCTCGATGTGCCGGACTCCCCGCTGAAACCGCGCCTCGCCGCCTTGAAGGACTCGGGCCTGGACCTGCCCGAGCACGCGCGGGTGGAGCGTATGGTGGTGAAGTTCCACGAGGGCACCCGCGTGCGCCTTCGGGGCAACAGCCTCACCGCGCTGTCCACCGAGCGCGATGCGTCCGAGCGCCGACTGCTCGCCGGTCGAGGCCTGAGTCAGCACCGGCTGGAGTTGGACATGAAAGCCGCCCAGGAGCTGCTGGAGCGAGCCCCGCGCGCCAGCGGCCTGGCCCGGCTGTTCCAGGAGGACGAAGCCCTGCTGGAGACCCGCAAGC
>NZ_JABXEP010000305.1:0-3374 GCF_013372605.1 Myxococcus sp. AM009 | reverse complement strand
TTTAATCAAGCGTAGGTAAAGAAGAAGTCTTCCAGGCTTGCTGCGAAGAGCAGGAGTCTGGGCCTTGGTTTCGAGTTTCGACAAACCGCCGGGAGGCGGGCGTGAAACAAGAGATTAGGGCAAGTAAGCTACTAAGGGCGTGCGGTGGATGCCTAGGTGCCAAGAGGCGATGAAGGACGCGGGTGGCTGCGAAAAGCTCCGGGGAGCTGTCAACCGAGCGTTGATCCGGAGATGTCCGAATGGGGAAACCCAGCGCTGCGAATAGCGGCGTTACCTTCCACTGAATACATAGGTGGAATGGAGCTAACCAGGGGAAGTGAAACATCTCAGTACCCTGAGGAAGAGAAAACAATGAGTGATTCCCAAAGTAGTGGCGAGCGAAATGGGAGCAGCCCAAACCGAAACCACGAAAGTGGCGTCGGGGTAGAGGGTCCACGGTAGGACTTTGACTTGCTAGCGGAAGCCTCTGGAAAGAGGCACCAAAGAGCGTGATAGTCGCGTACGCGAAAGCGAGTTGGAGCTGAGTGGGTTACCCAAGTAGGGCGGGACACGTGCAATCCTGCCTGAATCAGCCGGGACCATCCGGTAAGGCTAAATACTCCTTGGCGACCGATAGTGAACAAGTACCGCGAGGGAAAGGTGAAAAGAACCCCGGTAAGGGGAGTCAAAAGAACCTGAAACCGCATGTCTACAAGCAGTTCGAGCACTACGGGGCAACCCAGTGCGAGAGCGTACCTTTTGCATCATGATTCGGCGACTTAATATACGTAGCGAGGCTAAGCCGTTAGGTGGAGCCGGAGCGAAAGCGAGTCCGAACAGGGCGTTTAGTTGCGTGTATTATAACCCGAAGCGGGGTGATCTACACATGGCCAGGTTGAAGTGCGGGTAACACCGCATGGAGGACCGAACCCGTGAAAGTTGAAAATTTCTGGGATGAGCTGTGTGTAGGGGTGAAAGGCCAATCAAACTCCGTGATAGCTGGTTCTCCCCGAAAGATATTTAGGTATCGGCTCGGGCAATTCAATGCCGGAGGTAGAGCACTGGAACGGCTAGGGGTCTCACCAGATTACCAAACCGTACCAAACTCCGAATGCCGGCAATTGTTATCCCGGGACGCAGTCAGTGGGTGATAACGTCCATTGGCAAGAGGGGAATAACCCAGACCGACAGCTAAGGCCCCCAAATCTAGTCTAAGTGAACACTAGAAAGGATGTGGCAGGTCATTGACAACCAGGAGGTTGGCTTAGAAGCAGCCATCCTTTAAAGAAAGCGTAATAGCTCACTGGTCAAGACAGGCCGCGCCGAAAATGTAACGGGGCTCAAGACTAGTGCCGAAGCTTCGGGCCATGCGTAAAGCGTATGGCGGTAGGGGAGCGTCCCAGTTGCAGCGAAGGTCGACTGAAAAGGCGGCTGGAGCGACTGGGAGTGCTGATGCCGAAATGAGTAGCGATAAAGGGGGTGAGAAACCCCCTCGCCGTAAGCCCAAGGTTTCCTGGGTCAAGTTAATCTTCCCAGGGTTAGTCGGAACCTAAGCCGAGGCCGAAAGGCGTAGGTGATGGAAAGCGGGTTAATATTCCTGCACCATCTTGTGAGCGTTGAACTAAGGGAGGACGGAGAAAGCTAGGCGAGCTGACCGGTGGTTGTGTCAGTCTAAAGGTGTAGGGGTGTCGCGTACGAATAAAGGCGCGGCAGCTATCCCCGAGACTCCATGGCGCCCCGTAAGGGGTAAGTCGCTGATGCTCTGCTTCCAAGAAAAGTCCCGTAGGGAGCTTACAGGGTGTCCGTACCGTAAACCGACACAGGTGGGCGAGGAGAAAATCCTAAGGCGCTTGAGAGAACTCTCCTCCAAGGAACTAGGCAAATTTCCACCGTAACTTCGGAAGAAGGTGGGCCTCTGGTAGGTGTAGGCGTACAGCCGAAGCCGAGAGAGGTTGCAGAGAAATGGCGGTAGCGACTGTTTACCAAAAACACAGGACTCTGCGAAGGCGACAAGCCGACGTATAGGGTCTGACTCCTGCCCGGTGCTGGAAGGTTAAGGGGATTCGTCAGCCGCAAGGTGAAGCGATGATCCGAAGCCCCAGTAAACGGCGGCCGTAACTATAACGGTCCTAAGGTAGCGAAATTCCTTGTCGGGTAAGTTCCGACCTGCACGAATGGAGTAACGACTTCCGCGCTGTCTCGGAGAGGGACTCAGCGAAATTGAAATAGCTGTGCCGATGCAGTTTACCCGCAGCAAGACGGAAAGACCCCGTGAACCTTTACTATAACTTGACAGTGACACTAGGGATTGACTGTGTAGGATAGGTGGGAGCCTTTGAAGCCGGGCCGCTAGGTTCGGTGGAGGCAACGGTGAAATACCACCCTGTTGATTTCTGGTGTCTAACCATGTCCCGTCAGCCGGGATTGGGACACTGTCTGGTGGGTAGTTTGACTGGGGCGGTCGCCTCCCAAAAAGTAACGGAGGCGCGCGATGGTTCCCTCAGCCCGATTGGAAACCGGGCGTCGAGTGCAATGGCATAAGGGAGCTTGACTGCGAGACGGACACGTCGAGCAGGTGCGAAAGCAGGTCATAGTGATCCGGTGGTCCTGAATGGAAGGGCCATCGCTCAACGGATAAAAGGTACTCCGGGGATAACAGGCTTATCTCCCCCAAGAGTTCACATCGACGGGGAGGTTTGGCACCTCGATGTCGGCTCATCGCATCCTGGGGCTGGAGCAGGTCCCAAGGGTTTGGCTGTTCGCCAATTAAAGCGGTACGCGAGCTGGGTTCAAAACGTCGTGAGACAGTTTGGTCCCTATCTGCTGTGGGCGTAGGATACTTGAGAGGCTCTGACCTTAGTACGAGAGGACCGGGTTGGAGGCACCGCTGGTGTACCAGTTGTCTCGCCAGAGGCATCGCTGGGTAGCCATGTGCCGATTGGATAACCGCTGAAAGCATCTAAGCGGGAAACCGACCTCAAGACCAGGTATCCCGGGCGCAAGCCCCTGAAGACCCGTCGAAGACTACGACGTTGATAGGCCGGGTGTGTAAGCGTGGTAACACGTTCAGCTAACCGGTACTAATTGGTCGTGAGGCTTACTTTCCCCATTCTCTTGCATGCCCCCTCAAGGGGAGTAAGGGACTCGGGGCCAAGGCCGAGGCTCGAGTGCGACGCGCACTCGCCTGGAAGACTGAAATACGCACAGCGAGACTTTCGCTCAGCAATGAATTGAAACTTACCCTTTGTATGCACTGTCGCTTGTTTTCCGGTGGCTATGTCGGAGGGGTTCCACCCGTTCCCATCCCGAACACGGAAGTTAAGCCCTCCAGAGCCGATGGTACTTCGCGGGAAACCGCGCGGGAGAGTAGGTCGCTGCCGGATTCTTTTTGAGAA
>NZ_JABXEP010000304.1:0-3159 GCF_013372605.1 Myxococcus sp. AM009 | reverse complement strand
GAGCACCAGGGAGGAGAGGCGCGGCTTGGTGAGGGAGATCAGGTCGGACGCGACTGTCGGCAAGGACTCGGCACGCGCGTTCACACAGACTCCAAGAGGTAGGCACGACAGACACGCTGCCGGCGCGGTAACGGCCTTCCCCATACAGGCACCACCCGGGGGTGGGCAAGGACACGGCGCCCCTGGGAGGCTCCGGCGGACGGACGCCCGGCTGGCCCCCGTGAGTCATCAGGGCGACACCGGACCTGCGCCACCCACCCAGGTGCGGCGGGGAAGACAAGCGCCTCGGGCATAGCGTCAGGGTGGAGGGGGCGGCAACCACGACAACGGGGCCGACCGCGCGTTCAACTGCCCGCGCGCATCAGCCCCGCTTGTCCGGCGCCTGGAAGGCAGCCGCGCTGCTTCAGCCGCCCGCCAGCGAACGGGCCGCGGACGCGTGCTCGCCGCTCGGGTCGCGCTTCAGGTACTCCTGGGCCAGCATCTTCGCCTTGGCGCCCTGCTTCGAGTCCTTCGCCAGCAGTGTGGCGTAGTAGAAGTAGGCCGGTGAGTACGCCTCGTCCGCGTTGAGGGCGCGCTGGTACGTCTCGTCCGCCTTCGCCGCGTCACCCTTGCTCTGGAACACGCGCCCCAGCTCGGTGAGCGCCATGGCCGCGCGGTCCGACTGCCCCAGGAACTCCTGGCTCGCCTTCTCCAGCTGCTCCTGCGCCAGGTCCCACTTGGACCGCTCGCGGTAGATGGCGCCCATGGCCAGGCGGGCCTCCGGGTTCTTGGCCTTCGGGTCCTTCACCGCGCGCTGGTACTGGGCCAGGGCGTCATCCAGCTTGCCCTGACGGCGGTACGCGTTGCCCAGCATCACCACCAGCTTCGGGCTGTCGCCCATCGTCTTGAGGGCCGTCTGGAGCGACTCGGCGGCTTCCTTCTCGCCGCCCTGCTTGCCCATGAGCGCCTTGGCCAGCTCGACGTAGAACTGGGCGCGCGAGGCGTCCATGCGGATGGCCTTGCGAATCTCCTCGACGGCCGCGTCGTAGTTGCCCTCCGCCAGCAGGCGGCGGCCCTTGATGAGGTGCAGCTCCGGGTTCTGCTTGTCGAGCGAGAAGCCGGTCTCCTCGCTCTTGATCATCTCCGAGCGGGCCTTGTCCTTGTCCTGAGGGACGGCGGTGGCCTCGGCCAGCTTCTGCTGCATGTCCGGCTTCAGGTCCGCCATGGCCGCCGACACGCGGCTGATGAGCAGCGAGCGCGCCAGGTGCGCCGCGGCCAACTGCCGCGGAGACGGCGGCGGGTCGGACTCCAGCAGCTTCTTGAGCATGGTGTGGGCCAGCCCGAAGTTGGGCGAGTCCTGCTCCAGCATCAGCAGGGAGCGGCCCAGCAGCGACTCCGGGTGGTCCTTCTCGTACCGGAGGGCGGAGTCGTAGTTCCGCCAGGCGGCGGCGTCCTGGCCCAGGCGCCGGTACACCGCGCCCAGGCTCGCGTAGGTGCGCGGGTCATCCGGAGACAGGCCCTGCGCGCGGTCCAGGCTGTCGCGGCTCCGGTCCAGGTCGCCCGCGTTCATCTGGATGAGGCCCAGCGTGAGGTACAACAGCGAGCTGGAGCGGCCCTGCGCGTCCAGTCCCTTCACCTTCTCCTCCAGCTGCCCCAGCGCGTCCTTGCCCTTGCCGCTGTAGGTCTGGATGAGCGCCTCGGACGCGATGAGGTGCGAGCTGAGGTCGCCGCTCTCCTTGCCCGCGGCCAGGTGCTCCTCGGCCTGGCGGCGCGCATCGTCACCGCCGCCGTGCTCACCCCAGCGGATGGCCCAGGCGTAGGCGAGGTAGCCGTGCGCCACGGCGGAATCGGCGTCCACCTCCAGCGCCAGGTCCGCCGCCTCGACGGCCTTCTTGTAGCTGTCGAAGGAGTCGTGCTTGAGCAGCTCGCTGGCCGCATCCAGGCTCTTCTTCAGCTCGCGGGACTTCGCGCGGGCGTTGGCCGAGTACCAGCCATAGCCGATGGCGAACAGCGGGATGGCCACCAGCAGGCCCAGCGTCACCATCTTGCTGCCGCCACTGCCGCCTGACGAGGCGCGGCGGCGGGACACCGGCTCGTCGTCCTCGTCCTCATCCACCTCTTCCACGACGACCTGGGGCCGGCGCGGCGGGGGCGCGACGCGCGGCGCGGGAGCCTCCGCGCGCGCGGAGGGCGCGGGCTTCGCGGCCTGGGTGGCCACGGGCTTCGCCGCGGGCGACTGCGTGCCCGCCGCGGACGCGACGCTGGAGAGCGCGGCGGCGGACTGCTGGGTGGCGGACGGGCCCGGCGGCGCGGGCGCGACCGGTGCGGCGACCGGAGCCGGCGCGGCGGGCCGCGGCGGCTCAATCTTGTGCTGCTGGAGCAGCGTGACCGTGTCCGGGTCGCCCGGATCCACGGCGTAGGCCTTGAGGAGGTTCGCCTTGCCGGGCTCTGCTTCACCCGTCTTCAGTTGCAGGGCGCCGGCCATGCGCAGCGCGGCCTTGTCGTCGGGCTGCACCTGAAGGGCGCCGAGCGCCTCTTCCAGCGCCTTCTTGTCCTTGCCCTGGTCCGCATAGACGCGGGCGAGCAGGAGGCGGGGGTCCGCCGCATTCGGGTGGGCCTTCACCCCCTTCTTGCAGACGACCATCGCCTCCATGAAGCGGCCCATGCTCAGGTACGCTTCAGCGAGGGGCTTGTAGGCCGCCGACGAGGGGTCGGAGGCAAAAGCGTGTTCAAGCTTCGCCAGCTCGGCTGGGCTCAACGTCTTCGCAGGGGAGATAGACATTAACGGGGGGCAGCTTAACGGGCGGGAAGGATACGCCTGACAAGGGGGGTTTTTATGGCACCCGGTACGCAGCACGTCAATCGCCGGAATCCATGTTGGCAGCTTGCGCTTGACACCGTGAAGGGCCTCCGGTACTAGCCCATCCCACTTCGGCGGCCCCAAACCGCGGAGGCGCAGCAAGCAGTCCCGTCATGGGGGTGTAGCTCAGTTGGGAGAGCGTCGCGTTCGCAATGCGAAGGTCGTCGGTTCGATCCCGTCCACCTCCACCATGCAACAAACGAAGGGCCTCACGGGAAACCGTGAGGCCCTTTGCATTTGGGGCCTCCCGGCGAACTGCCGAATTGCAAAGCATCCGGGCTTTGTTATCCGGTGCCGATGACCGACCAGCCCGCCTCTCT
>NZ_JABXEP010000303.1:0-3427 GCF_013372605.1 Myxococcus sp. AM009 | reverse complement strand
GGCGGGGCCGCCGTCGCGCCGGCCCCGCCTGATGGCGCGGAGCGTCCGCGGCCGGCCCCGCGCGCCGAGGTCACCCGCGTCGCGCCGCCCCGGCCCCTGAAAGCCTCCGCCCCCACGCTGGAGGACATCCTCCAGAGCATCGACCGGCTGGAGCGCCGAGTGGACCGGCTGGAGACGAGCGGGAAGCTGGACGCGCCCAAGGCCAACGCCGCGCGCAACCTGCTGGCGAAGTACCGCCACGACGCGCGGGCCGACACCAGCGTCCACGCCCGCATCGACCTGCTCAAGAAGGTGACGGGCGTGGCGGGGATGATTCGCTGACGCCGCTCAGAGCGCGCAGGACATCGGCTCGTTCATGGCGGCGATGGCGCGGTCCTTGCTCACCAGCCGCCAGGCAGCGAGGTCCTCCAGCAGTTGGTTGCGGTACTTCCGCAGCTCCGTGGGGTTCTTGCACGTCTTGATGCCGGAGTAGTCGGAGTACGGCGGCAGGGCCAGCTGCAGCTCGGCGAGCTCCTCCAGCTTCAACTCACTCAGCTCACGGCCGAAGAGCGCCAGGGCCGCGTCCTCCACGCCGACGATGCCGCGCTCGAAGTAGATGATGGACAAGTCGTACGCGATGAGCTGGTCCTTCTGCATGAAGGTGTGGATGCGGTGCGCGGCCACGGAACGCTCTCGCGTGCCCTCGATGCCCAGCGCGGCGGCGATGCGCATGGCCAGGATGCGCTCACACGAGCCGTCTCCCGGCGGCGACGTGCCCACGGTGGCGCCCAGGAACAGCCGCCAGGCCCACGCGGGCCCGTCCTCGCGCGGCGTCTGGAAGTACCGGGGGCACTCCATGTGGCGGATGTAGAGGGCCACCAGGTCCTTGGGCAGCTTGGAGAAGTCCGGCCGCACGAAGGTGATGGGGCGCGGGTTGCGCTGGGACTGCCCCGCCCGAAGGCTCATCCGCTCGCCTTCGATGCTGTGCTTGAGCTGCTTCTCCACGTCGAATTCGCTCTCCAGCGGCGGCAGCTTGCTCGCCGTGTAGAGGTACGTCAGCGGAATCACCACGCCGGCCAGGCCCAGCATGAACAAGACAATCCAGAGCAGACTCTTCACCCCCTCAGGCTACCAGGGGCGGCACGCGCCGGGCGCGTAGGTTAAAACCCCGACATGCCCGACTGGCACCCGGCCACCGTCACTGACAGTGCACCCGCCGCAGATGGCCTCACCGACCTGGTGCTGGACGTCCAGGGCACGCCCCTGGCGGGCACCCATGAGCGGCCGGGCCAATACGTCCACCTGCGCCTGCCTGGCGTGGGGCAGGGGCTCTTCGCCATCGCCTCCCCGCCCGGCCGCCCGGGGACGCAGTGGGAGTTCCTCCTCAAGGTGGGCAGCCCGCTGCCCGACGCCCTCATCCACCTGCCTCGGGGCGCCCACGTCGACGTGTCGAGGCCGGAGGGGCGGGGCTTCCCGCTGGAGCGCGCCCGGGGACAGGACGTGCTCCTGTTCGCCACCGGCTCCGGCATCTCCGCCATCCGCTCCGTCATCACCAGCATCCAGCAGGAGCGCCGGGCCTACGGCCAGGTGACGCTCTACTTCGGCGCGCGCACACCGGGCGCCTTCGCCTACGCGGACGAGCTCCACGAGTGGGAGGCCGGCGGGATGCGCGTGGTGCGCACCGTCAGCCAGCCCGGCGCCAGCGGCTGGCAGGGCCTCACGGGCTACGTGCAGGCCCACCTGGGTGAAGGGCCCGTGCAGGCCGCGGTGGCCTTCCTCTGTGGACAGAAGGAGATGGTGCGGGGCGTGATGACGACGCTCCAGGCCCGCGGCATGCCCGCGGGCGACATCCACCTCAACTACTGAGCGGCGGACGCGCCAGCAGCGACTGGCCCCTGCACGGTGGGCGACGCATAGCCCACGTCCAGCAGCACCGCCGCCGGGTCGCTGTCCCCGTCGCGGCTGGCCACCTGGGGCGTCCACGCGGCCACGCCCAGCCAGCGTCCGTCCGGGCTGAAGCGCACGCGCCGCACGGACCAGTCGAAGCGGTGCTCGCCGCGCGCGCCCGCGTCCCCTTCGGTGAACAGGTACACGCGCTTGTCCCAGCCGCCGCTGGCCAGCGAGCGCCCGTCCGGGGAGATGGCCGCCGTGGACACCACGCCCCGGTGCACCGGCCACTTCGCCAGCACCTGGCCCGACTTCGCGTCCACCAGCGCGCCCGCGTTGAAGGGGCCTTGCGGCTCCTCCACGCCCTGGCGCTCGCGCTCGTACACGGCGCGGTCCCGCTCCGGCTTCTGCTCCGACAGCCCCACGCCCAGCCGCTGGCCGCGCGCGTCCACCGTGACGTCGCTCACATAGGCCGGGAAGGGAAACTCCGAGCGCCGCGCGAGCACCAGCGCGTCCACCGCCGCCGCGCCCTCGGGCGGGCCGCCCTTCAGCGTGAGCACGGCCTCCTGCGTGACTTCGTCGAAGGCCACCTCCACCCGCTCGGAGAAGGGCGCGCCCAGCACGCCCTGGGTGCCCTGCGGCACGCACGCGTCGCAGACGGCGACGTCCACGCCCTCCACCCGCATGGACTTGAAGCGCAGGGACTGCGCGGGCGCGAGCCGCGCGGCGATGGTGCCCAGCGGCCCCGGCACGTTGACCGTCTCCTTCAGGAAGGGCACGTCGATGCCCGCCGAGGCGGCCGCCTCGCTGGTGAGCACCAGCGCGGGCGCGCGCGCATCCAGCGCGAAGGACAGCGGCGCCTTGTCATTCACCGTGCCACCCAGCACCACGGAGCCGGCGCGCCGCTCGAAGCGCATGCGCGCCTGCCCCGGCCGCAGCCCCTCCACGGAGGTGCGCCAGGCCCGCACGTGCTTGTCCCAGCCGCCCGAATACAGCGTCCCCTCCGGCGCGAAGGCCAGCGCCGTCACCGGCCCCACGTGTCCGCGCTCCTCGGAGGCGTACTCCAGCGCGGGCGCCGACAGCACCGTCATCAACCCCTGGTAGCTGCCCACCACCAGCCACTGCCCCTCCGGGTGGAAGGCCACCACGGACAGCGGCTCCTCGGTGCGGCGCTCCGCCACGAGCGCGCCGGTGGCCGCGTCGAAGAGGCGCACCACGCGGTCCTTGCCCGCGGTGGCCACGCGCGTGCCATCCGGGGAGAAGGCCACGCCCTCCACGTCGAACTCGTAGGGGTTGATGGCCGGGTCCGCCAGCATCGTCGGCTCGGCGGCGCCCAGCTCCCAGACGGAGAGGAAGTAGGACTTGCTGCCCAGGCGCGAGTACGCCACCCGGGCGCCTCGGGGCGCGAAGGCCAGGCCCCAGATGAAGTCCTTGTTGTTGAGGACGGCCTTGCGCCCCAGGCCCACGGCGCTGCCGGACACCCAGGTGCCCGGCTCCGACGCCAGCCGGGCGCTCAGCTCCGGGGACACCCGAGGAGGCGCGTGCGCGCAGCCACCACCAC
>NZ_JABXEP010000302.1:0-3455 GCF_013372605.1 Myxococcus sp. AM009 | reverse complement strand
GGGGAGGGGGGTACCTCCGGTGGGTTTCAGCGTACCCCAGGGGCCTGCCGGGTACCCGTCTTTGACGCACGGAGCCTCCCGGGGGCAGGGGCCTCGTGCGCGCCGCGCAACTTCCTCATCCCTGACGGTGAAGGCGCCGCGCTCTTGGAGAGGTCACGGCGGTATTGCAAGAGGCGCGGCGTGGGCTGTCTGTTGCGCTTGTGGCGAGGGAATTGGCGAACGTAGATGCTGTCTGGTTGGATAATTGCGCCTGTTTTGCGTGTGGTTTGCGTGGAGTGATGGATGTTTGTTTAGATTTGTTTTGGAGATATTTGTTGTGAGTTGCTCGGGAAGATGCGAATTGGGTTTGGGGACTCTTGAGGGAATAGGACGCCGCATCCCTGGATGGAAAGACACCGGCCCGTGACTTAGCGGTGATGGGTCATTGACTTGGCTCTTGGCGGCGGGGCCCGAGAGGATACTGTATATGAAGATGTTTGGAGCGCTTGCGGTTTCGGCGATGATGGCTGTCTTTGTTGGCTGTGGGCCTGTTGACGATCAGTCTTCGATGGAGGGGGCCCCTTCCATGGTTGAGGCGACGTTGAACAATGAGGTCCCGGTTCCAGACGCAGCCATGATAGATGCGCTGGAAGCGGCTTGCGAATCGCCGAGCTGGGACGAGTGTGTGAATGCCGGGTTTGGAAGCTGCACTGCATGGTCAGCGTTCGTCGATTGTGGTTCTCCGTCTGCGTGCGATGACTTCTCTCCGCAGTGCAAGGAACGCATTGGTGGTGAATGGTTTACGACGGGAACGGTCTTTCAGGGCAGGAATAGCTATCGCGTTTGCTTGAACGCGGTGGGTGCGTCTTGCACTGAGTATCGCCTTGAGCAGGTTGTTCAGTCTTGTGGTTGTGGCGGTGGTATTCCGCTTTGATGTCTGAATCTGTCTCCAGGGTGGGTGTGAATTCGCCCGACCTGTGACGCTTTGAAAGACCACGGCCCGGCCCCTTATGAGAGGAGCCGGGCATTGGTCCGTTCAGGCCTGTCGCGGGCCTCATAGCGGCGTGCGGATGAAGCGGGCAGGCGGAGGCTGTTGAGTGAGGAGCTATCGCCTGCCATGTCCGGTGCGCAGTCGCTCGACCTGCGCGAGCGTTTCATCGCAGCCTGGCAAGAGCGCCATCGCCCGTGGCTTCATGCTCGGCGATGCCACGGCGCGCCGCGACCTCGCTCGCTTCGAGGCAACCTGCAGCGTCTGTGCGCGTCCCGTGGGAGCGGTGCGCCTCGCAAGGTGGACGCGGCGGGCGAAGAGGTGCCGCGGCGCCTGGTGTGCGAGCCCCCCGCCACCGATGAGGCGTTGGCACGCGTTGATGCCCTGCCGTCCCGACTTCAGCCCCATCGAACTGGCATGAAGCAAGGCCAAGGCACGCTGCTGCGCAAGTGGTGGCTGCGCACCCGCTCCGGGTTGCAGCAGGGCACCCCGCCAGCCCTGGCGGCCATTTCTCCGCGCGACGCAGCCGGAGGGCTCGCCCACCGCGGCGACGCCATCGCTCAGCCCTTTTGAGCTGCGCCAGGAGGCGAGGCGCCCCGAGGGCCGGGGCGCACCTGGGCAGCTCGCTAGAGAGAAACGAGGCGTTGGGGTTGGCAGAAGAGGTGGTCAGGCCTCCTGCGCCGTCGGCACCCGTGCGTCATGGACGCCGAGGTCTTCGAGGCGGCGCAGGAGCTGCTTGGCGAGCTGCGCCTTGCTGGAGCGCTCGAAGTCGTCAGCGCCCAGGTACTTGTAGGGAAGGTTCTGGCGCAGCATGTTCGAGCACTTCGCTCATCCGCGCCTCCAGCGACTCAAGCGCCGCTTGCAAGGCGTCAATCGGGTCCAGGTGCAGCTTGAGCAGGACGCGGTGGTGGTCCGTCACCCGGCCATGCACGCCTGCACCAGGGCCGCCCGCCTGGCCTTGAATTTGCCCCTTGCCAACTCGGCGAGGACTTCCGGGGCAGTCTGGCCCTGCTCCTGAAGACAGCGGCGTAGGCTGGGAGCCCGTGTCGTGGAATTCTAGAGTGGGTGCGCGATGGCGACAATTCGGGCTGCTCACCAAGCGCCGGGTCCAACTGTTCGACGGGCTCACCCGCACCCATGACGCGCCGACCTCTGTGCCTACGCCACGAGCAGGCTACCGCGTTTCATTCCTCGTGGGTCGGACGCCAGCCGGGTGGCTAACTGTTCGGAAATGTCGGGGGTTTTGGCGCCACAAAAGTCCCGACATTTCCGAACAGCGAGCGCCGGGAGTGACTCCGCCCCCGGCGCGAGGGGGCCCGTCGGGTGGCGCGCGGTCCGCTCGTTCAGCATGAACTCCGCCACGGAGGTGATGGCATCCGCGCGCGCCTTGCGCTCACGAGGTGTCCCCTCGCGCATGCACTCCCACGCGAACCGCTCCGCCCTGCGGTCGCTCGTCCTGCCCTGCCTGGCGCTCGCTCAGCCCGCGGACGACACGCCGCGGAGGGTTCGCCCACTGCGGCGGCTCCGTCGCTCAGCTCATCTGTGCTGCGCGATCAGTGGGGCGCGGCGGGCGTGGGCGCCGCTTTGTCCTCACCCGCTTCGCCGAGAAGCTTCTGGCATCAGCACGTAGCGCCCGGGAATGAACACGATGACACTCTTCCCTCTCTCCCGGAGCTGCTCGGCGAACTCCACGATGATGACGGCGTTCTTGCTGGTGAGGCCCGCGAGCACCAGGAAGGCGAGCAGAATGAGGGCCGGATACTGCAGCATCTTGCGCAGGCCCCGGCCGTAGAGGGCCCTCGTCCCGTCCAGCACGGTGTCCACCCAGCGGAAGAAGACCCACTTCTCGCCCTCGTGGTGCTTCATCATCCGGGCGCTGAGCGCGGGGGTGAGCCTCGCGCGCGGCCTGTATGGGAGACAGGCGCAGCTCCACCATCAACCGCTCGATGTTCTCGATGACGACGATGGCGTCGTCCACCATCAGGCCCGTGGCCAGCATCAAGACGATATCGCCGAACTCCTCCGGCTCCACCAGCCGGTCTCGGGCCCGCGCCGCTATCTGGTAGGGGTTGAGGCCAATGGAGGACAGGGGGTTGCGCACCTCGTGGACGATTTGGGCGGAGATGCGGCCGACGGCGGCCAGCTGCTCGGCGCGCATGAGGGCCTCGGCCTGGGCCTTGAGCTGGGCCTCGCGGGCCTGGAGGGAGCGGGCCATCTGGTCGAACTCGCGGGCGAGGACGGCCACCTCGTCGTCGCCGCGCACGCCGAGCTGGGCGTTGTAGTCACCGCGGCCGATACGGGACACGCCGCGGATGAGGTTTTGCATCGGGCACAGGGTGCGTGCGGACCAGGCGGTGGCGCCCACGGAGAAGCCGATGATGAAGAGGCCGGTGGTGCGCTCGCGCTCCTCGGCGCCGTCCACGCGCTCGCGGATGCGGTTGGACAGGGCGGCGCGCAGCACGCGAATCTCGCGGCCGATGGCGTTCTC
>NZ_JABXEP010000301.1:0-3465 GCF_013372605.1 Myxococcus sp. AM009 | reverse complement strand
TGCTCCGCGGGGGGCGTCTCTCCGGGTGGCGTCTCCACGATGCCTGGCTGCGTGGCTTCGGCCAGGATGCGGAAGGGCGGGCTCACGCCTGACACCGCCCCGTCCGCGGAGCTGGCGACGCTGACGCCCGAGAACCAACGACAGGAGATTTGCGAGGACCGCCTGCGGCTGCTCAGCTGGGGCTTCTCGCCCACCGCCCTCGCCTTCCCCTTCGGCTCGAACGATGCGGCGGTGAACCAGATGGCCGCGACGTGCGGCTACAACGCCGCGCGCGACGTGCGAGGCCTGGTGGACACCTGTGGTTCCTGCCCCGCGGCCGAGACAATCCCTCCCTTCGACCCCTACGAAATCCGCACGCCCGCCACGGTGACGCGCGACGACGGACTGGAGCAATTGCAGGCGTGGGTCACCACGACGGAGGCCGCGGGGGGCGGCTGGGTGGTCGTCGTCTTCCACTTCGTGGAGCCGGACTGCACCAGACACACCTATTGCGTGCAGCCCGACGTCCTCCAGGCGTTCATGGGCTGGCTCGCGCAGCGGGCACCGCTGGGGACAGAGGTGCGCACGATGCAGGACGTCCTGGGCGGTGCGGCGCAGCCCGCGGTGCACCCCTTGCCCCAGGCGCCCACGGCCGCACTGAAGAACCCCTCGCTCGAGGACGACGCGAACGGCGACGGCGTGCCCGACTGCTGGCAACTGGGCCCCATCCACGGTGGCGCCGCGCGCGCCGAGCGCTCGGCCGAGGCGCACAGCGGCGCCTGGTCCTACCGGCTCGAGCGCGTGGAGGCGTCCGGGGGCGCAGCATCCATCCAGGTGCTGCGCGACGACGGCACCTGCGCACCAGCCGTCACGCCGGGGCGCGGTTCGCGGGTGAGCGTCTGGTACCGCGCCAGCGCCCCGCTGCACCTGGAAGCGGCCGTGAAGGGGGCGGATGGGACGTGGAAGGTGTGGGACCGCGGCCCGAGCCTGCCGCCCGCGGAGGCCTGGACGGAGGCGTCGTGGGAGCTGCCCATCGCGCTGCCGGCCGACGCGTTCGGACTGAGCGTGGGCGTCGCCCTGGAAGGGGTCGGATGGGCGCTGGTGGACGACTTCGGGCTGGCGGAGGCGGAGGCGCCCGCGGCGAGGCTGGTGCTGGACGCACCAGCCGGCGGAGAGGACTTCGTCGTGGGACAGGAGGTGGAGGTGAGGTGGTCCACGCTCGGCGACGTGCGGACGCTGGACGTGGCGTACTCCACGGAGGCGAGCGCCACCTGGATGCCGGTAGCCACCTCGGTGGAGAACACGGGGCAGCTCATCTGGCGCGTGCCCGACGTGCCGAGCCGGGAGGCGGTGCTGCGCGTCGCCAGCACCGCGGACGGGGCGGTGTCAGGCGTGAGCCCGCCCTTCCGCATCCTGGCCGAAGCCACGCAGCCAGGCATCGTGGAGACGCCACCCGGAGAGACGCCCCCCGCGGAGCAGCCTCCTGGGGAGCCGCCACCCGAGGAGGCCCTGGGTGACGGGCAGGTGGACGGCGCGAGCGGTGGTTGTGGGGGATGTGAGGGCGCGGGTACCGGTCAGCTGTTTCTCGCGGTGGCCGGCGGCCTCTTTGCCCTCTCGCGTTCGCGAGCGAGAAGGAGATTCGAGGCACCGCCAACGCGAGGGGGGCATCACGCCCCGCACCCGTGCTCATCCCTGGGGCCTGGATGCTGTCCACATCGGCCTCGGCACTCGGCGCGGTGGCGGCAAAGCACGTCCCCAGGAGGGGAAGGAGACGGCCAGGGTGGCGACTGAGGCAGCGGCGAAGACGGAACATCGCAGGTGCCGCGGCGGGGGCTGAACGAGGACACGGGGAGAACGCGAGCGAGGAGGCCCTGGTGCGTGGGCAGCACGCCCAGGGCCTTCCGTACGCGGCGGACTCCGCCGCCATGGCGCGCAGGGGCGTGTGGACCTGGTGGCCTCCGCGTTCGAGCGCCGCCGGAAACGGTCAGCACCCCGCCCAGGGGGCTCCCCGCTGAATCCACGCCTGATGACCTTCGGCCGGCCCGCCGACGCAAAGGCCCGCGGTTCGCGCTCTCGACTCGGCTCGCCGCACATATTCCTTGACGGGAATATTCCCAATGAGGAATATACATCCTCGTGATTGAGACCTTCACGGCGCTCGCCGACCCGAACCGCTTTCGCATCGTGGAATACCTGTTGGGGGGCGCTCGCTCGGTGGGTGCCATTGGAGAAGCGCTACACCTGAACCAGCCGCAAGTGTCGAAGCACCTGCGCGTGCTGAAGCAGGCCCGGCTGGTGGATGTGGAGGCGCGCGCCCAGCAGCGTCTCTACGGCCTGCGGCCCGAGCCGCTGCGCGAGCTGAACGCGTGGCTGGAGCGCTACCGCGACGTCTGGGACGCGCGGCTGGGACAGCTCGACTCGCTCCTCGAAGAACTCAAGACGCAGGACCTGGCAATAGCGCAGCGACATGCTCGAAAGAAGAAGGGATGAAGTGATGAGCCTTACGTCAGTGGAGTTGGAGTCGGACCGCACCATCGTCATTTCTCGCAAGTTCAATGCGCCCGCGCGCATCGTGTTCGACGCGTGGACTCGCGCGGACCTGGTGAAGCGCTGGTGGGCGCCGAAGGCCCTCTGCGTCACCATGGCGAGCTGCGAGGCGGACGTGCGCGTTGGCGGTGGTTACCGCTACGTGCTGCGCAATCCGGACGGCGGGGAGGTGGCCTTCTCCGGGCAGTACACGGAAATCACTCCGCCCTCGCGGCTCGTGTACACGCAGGTCTTCGAGCCGATGGCGGACGCGGGTTCGGTCACCATCACCGTCACCTTCGACGAGCGCGACGGAAAGACACACATGGTCTCGCGAGAGCTGTATCCGTCAAAGGAAGTGCGGGAGGCCGTCCTCGCGTCCGGCATGGAGCACGGCATCCGCGAAACGATGGAGCAGCTTGACGCGCTCGTGTCGTCGCCGGGCCTCGACTGAGCCGGTGCACCGGCGCTGCGCCGCGCCGGGCGGGCAGGCGCGTGACGTGAGCAGCACCCGCGTCAATAAACGGTACCGTGCCTGGCGCGCCAGGCACCAGACGCCGGTCGCCAGGCACTACGATGCGGCGGTCTGCTCCTCTTGCCGGATGTCGTCACCGCCCCGCCCCCTTCTCTCCATGCCGACCCTCCTGGCGATACTGCACATCGTGGGCTGCGTGCTGCTCGCGGCCCTCTTCTTCGCTCCCGCTGGGGTGCCCACGCTCGTCCACCTGCTCAAGGGCATCCTGCGGGAATACAGCCTGGTGATGCTGTTGCCGGCGCTCCTCACTGCGCTGGTGGCCGTCTGGATTTCCCACGTGGACGTGTGGAGGTGGCTGCGCGGGGGGACGGCGGCATCCGCGCTGCTCGTCGGCATCCTCGCGGTGTGGCCCGCCGCCTCCGCGTGGCGGCTGGCCAGGGCGGCCGACATTCCACTCAGCCTCCGTGAGTATCTCCGCCCCTGTC
>NZ_JABXEP010000300.1:0-3494 GCF_013372605.1 Myxococcus sp. AM009 | reverse complement strand
CGCCACGAACAGCGCGCCCGCCCATCCCCATCCGCGCTTCATCTCGTCACCGTCCCCTGCTGAAAAGCCGACTGGCCCGAAGTGGGTCGTCGTGTTCAATCCCCGTTCGCAAGGACGGTGCCAGCACGGGCTGCCTCGAAGCATGGTGTGTCCGTCAGGCGCCGGACACGATGTGGGTAGTCCGCTTCCCACTGTGCGTACGTGCCTGTCCCGGGCGAGGCCGGATTCGTGCTACTTCCTTCGTCGAATGGGTGGTCATGACGCGCGGGGCCGGATGCCACTTTCTCTTGTCGGTCAGGAGCCGGACCTCCTGTTCTACACCCGTCAGGCGGCCGAGCATGGCGGGCCCGTGCTGGTGTTGGGAGCCGCCAATGGCCGGGTGGTGTGGGCGCTGGCGGGACATGGCTACGACGCCGTGGGCGTTGACCCCTCGGAGGCGATGATTCGCTCCGCCGAGGAGCGGCGCGGCTCGGAACCCGAGGACATCTCACGCAGGGCGCGCTTCCAGGTGGCGGACCTCCGCTCGCTGCGCCTGTCGGAGCGCTTCCCGCTGGTGCTCGCGCCCCAGCACGCGCTGGGCCTGGTGCCGGGGAAGGACGATTTGGAGGCGCTCCTGGCCACGGTGCGCCACCACCTCACGCCGGACGGCTCCTTCGTCTACGACGTGCTCAACACCCCCCGCGAGCCCGTGCTCCCCCGGGACGACGAGGCGCCCAGCGCCGGCCTGGAGCCCCGCCGCCCGCTCTTCACCCTCCACCTGCGCGAGCGGCGAGCCCCCGGTGGGCCCAGCCCCATCCGCCGCCTCAAGCTGCGGCACTTCTCGCCGGAGGAGCTGGACGCGGCGCTCACCGCGGCGGGGTTGGTGCCGCGCGAGCGCTACGGCCGCTACGACGGCAAGCCCTTCGACCTGGAGGACTCGCGCCACATCGGCATCGCCGGGCCGTGAGCGCCCGTCAGCGCTCGAAGCGGTAGCCCAGCCCGCGCACGGTGAGGAAGTGGCGAGGGGCTTCCGGGTCGGGCTCGAACTTCAGGCGCAGCTGACGCATGAAGTTGTCCACGGTGCGGGCGCTGCCTTCGTAGTGGTAGCCCCACGCGCCGGACAGCAGCTCCTCGCGGGTGAAGGTGCGCCCCGGGTGCGCCAGGAAGTGCGCCAGCAGCTTGAACTCCTGCGCGGTGAGCTCCACGGGGGTCGCCGCGCGCGCCACCGTGCGGGCGGCCATGTCCACGCTCACGTCGCCGAACGTCACCGGCGGCGGTGAGCCCGCCCCCGCGGACGGGTAGCGCCGGCGCAGCACGGCCTTGATTCGGGCCAACAGCTCCTGGAGGCCGAACGGCTTCACCACGTAGTCGTCCGCGCCCAGGTTGAGGCCGACAATCTTGTCCGTCTCCAGGCCCTTGGCGGAGAGCACGACGACGGGCGTGTCCCGGCCGCGCTGGCGCAGCTCCTTGAGGACCTCGAAGCCGTTGAGCTCCGGCAACATGACGTCCAGCACCACCAAATCCGGCGACTCGTCCAGCGCGCGCGCCAGCCCCGTGCGGCCATCCTGCGCCTGGAGCACCTCGTAGCCCTCGAAGCGCAGGTTCATGGACAGGCCCGTGAGGATGGACAGGTCATCCTCCACGACCAGGATGCTCCGTGTCTTGTCGCTCATGCCTTCCCCGCCGGCAGGTGGATGGTGAACCGGCTTCCCTTGCCTGGCTCGCTCTGCACGGAGATGCGGCCTCCGTGGGTTTCGATGATGCGCCGGGCAATGGCCAGCCCCAGCCCGCTGCCTTCCGTCCTGCGCGTCAGCAGGTTGTCCACGCGGTAGAAGCGCTCGAAGATGCGCTTGCGCTCCTTTGGAGCAATGCCCACGCCGTTGTCCTCCACCGACAGGTCCACGCCCTTGCCGCTCGCCCGGGCCTGGAGGGTGATGCGGCGGTTGTCCGGCCCGCTGTACTTGTAGGCATTCTGCAGCAGGTTGAGCAGCGCGCCGGCCACCGCGGCCCGGTCCACGTCCAGCTCGGGCAGGCCGTCCGGCACCTCCACCGACAGGTCCACGCCGTCCTCCATGCGCTGGATGCGGAAGGCCTCCACCGCCGCGTCCACGAGCTCCGGCACCGGCACGATTTCGCGCTGGTACACCTTGCGCCCACCTTCGATGCGCGCCCAATCCAGCACGCGCTCGACGAAGATGGACAGGCGCTCCGTCTCGCGCATCAGCAGGGTGAGCACCTCCTGCATCTGCGCCGGGTCCTTCAGCCGCCCCAGGGCCAGGGTCTCGATGAACATGCGGATGGACGTGAGGGGCGTGCGCAGCTCGTGGCTCACCAGCGACACGAAGTCCGTCTTCATCCGCGACAGCTGCGCCTCGCGGTAGAGCGCGCGGCCGGTGTAGACGACGCCAAAGGTGAGCGTCAGGTAGAACACGCCCAGCAGCACGCCGTACAGCACGCGGTTGCGCGTGGACGCGCGCGCCACCGGGTCCTCGCCGGTGGGCAGCACCACCAGCCGGAAGTCCTGGAGGGGCGAGGGCAGCACGCGCTCCGCCAGGCCCGTGGGCCCCATGGCGCTGGCGCGCGCCTGCGCCACCTCGGACACCAGGCGCCCCATCAGCCCGCCCTCGGAGGGCTCCCGGGGCACGGGCAGCAGGGCGAAGCGCACCGGCTCGCTGGACACGGCCCGCGAATCCACGCGCTCGGCCAGCAGGGCCTCCAGCGTCTGCACCGACAGCCGCACGCCGTGCACCACGTCGCCGCGTCGCTCGGCGGCCACCAGCACCGCGCGTCCGCCCGCGGTGAGCGAGAAGACGGTGGGCTCGGTGGGCAGTCCGCCTGCTTCTGGCAGCACGGTGATGAGCGCCTCCTCCAACTGGGTGTCCCGGGTGCGGACCTTGCCCTCCTCCAACTGGAAGGCGCCGTTCGGCTCCGACACGGGCTGCCCGTCAGGGAGGATGAACTGGAGCTGGCCATTCACCGGGGCCAGGCGCGCCGAGGCGAGGAGGCCCGGCAGCTCCTCCGACAACGACTCCAGGGTGCCGCGCCAGGCGGCCTCCAGCCGCTTCTCCACGGCCGCGCGCTCGTTGATGATGGCCACCACTCCGAAGCCGGACAGGCCGGCGGAGGGCACCACCACCAGGACGATGAGCAGCGCGAACGTGCGCCGGAAGTTGAGGAAGCGGGGCGGAGTGCGGGACACGGCCCCCCTCCTTTACTCCCACCCGGCGCTACACGCTCGTGACGTTTCATCCACGCCCGCGCCAGGGGAGTGTCCACCGCTCACCTGGGGTGTGGGCGGATAGCATCGACTTCGGGTGTGTTCTGGTGCAAGCATGGACGGCCGCGGGGCAGGCGTGCGACGTGGGCCGGCCGCCTTCTTCCCCGCTCAGGCACGGGCAGCAGGGCGAAGCGCACCGGCTCGCTGGACACGGCCCGCGAATCCACGCGCTCGGCCAGCAGGGCCTCCAGCGTCTGCACCGACAGCCGCACGCCGTGCACCACGTCGCCGCGTCGCT